>NZ_JCBANA010000030.1:0-75977 GCF_059760725.1 Achromobacter sp. 1014246743 | reverse complement strand
CCCCCGGCACCTTGCGGTGTCGGGGGCATTTTTTTTGCCGCGCCATCGCCATGCCCCGCCGCCGGAGAATGGTCAATAGGTTTGGATTTTTCCTGATACAGGCATGGGACGATATTTTGCAGTGATTCCGACGCGATCAGTGACTTCAGGTTGCAATATCGGGAGGGGTTCCCGGGGATTAATAGATAACCCAGGATTCCATACTCATTCCTTGCGGTTTTATTAAACCAAGATTAGAAAACGACTTTATACATTTACTAACAAAACAAACGATCTAATCTATTTCTATTTGTATGAACAAAGCGTTTGTCTGAGGGATTTCCCCCGGTTTATTGCAATATTTCCGATTTATTTCCACAGCGATGAAAACTTTTAGAAAGAATTTCGCTGTCTCAGCCGCCTAAGATTCGTTGGCTCGCTACCCACACGTATAACGCGGTATCGAGATGTAATTAATTCTGAGCAACGAGTCCACCCCAGGCAGGGAATAGTCATTCGATTCCAAACCGGTCGATCGGTTCCTGGGTGTCGGTTTTTTATGTACTCGACACGACGAAAACAGTGAGGTCCCCCGTGGTAAAGAGAATCGCAGTGTGCGGTCTTGGATATGTCGGCCTGCCCGTGGCCGTGGCATTTTCCAGGCGCTTTGATGTCGTCGGCTTTGATGTTGACAAGCGGCGGATCACGAGCCTGAAACAGGGTGAGGACTGGACGGGCGAAATCGAACGCGATGCCTTGCTGGCTTCCCGCATGCAGTTCACCGATCAGGTTACCGAACTGCAAGGGTGCGACTTTTTCGTCGTTGCCGTGCCGACGCCCGTCGACGAGAAGAACAACCCCGATTTTTCCCTGCTGGTGCGCGCCTGCCGCTCGATCGGCCCCGTGCTGCGCCCCGGCTGCATCGTGGTGTTCGAATCCACCGTGCACCCCGGCGCCACCGAGGAAATCTGCGGTCCGGAACTGGAAAAGGCCTCGGGCCTGCGCTGCGGTATCGACTTCAAGCTGGGCTACAGCCCCGAACGGATCAACCCGGGCGACCGTGAGCACCCGCTGGAGAAGATCGTCAAGATCGTGTCCGGCCAGGACGAGCAGTCGCTGGAGATCATCGCCGGCGTCTACGAACAGATCATCGACGCCGGCGTGCATCGCGCCTCGTCCATCAAGGTGGCCGAAGCCGCCAAGGTGCTCGAAAACACCCAGCGCGACATCAACATCGCGCTAATGAACGAGATGTCCAAGATCTGCGACCTGGTCGGCATCCGTACCGCCGAAGTGCTGGCGGCCGCGGGCACCAAGTGGAATTTCCTGAAGTTCACGCCCGGCCTGGTCGGCGGCCACTGCATCGGCGTGGACCCTTACTACCTGACGTCCAAGGCGCAGGAACTGGGCTACCACCCCGAAGTCATCCTGTCGGGCCGCCGGATCAACGACGGCATGGCCAGCCACGTGGCCTCGCGCGTGGTGCAGACCCTGGCCCGCAACGGCCGCCTGAACGCCTCGACCCGGGTCGGCATCCTGGGCATGACGTTCAAGGAAAACGTGCCGGACATCCGCAATTCGAAGGTCGTCGACCTGTATCGCGCCCTGGGCGACTACGGCATCACGCCGGTGGCCTGCGACCCGATGGTCGACGCCGAACAGATGCAGCATGAGTACGGCATCAGCCTCGTCGATCGCGACCAGTTCCGCGACATGGACGTGCTGATCCTGGCGGTGCCGCACCGCGAGACCATGGCCACCATCTGGGAAGACCTGCCGCAGCTGGTCAAGGCCGACGGCATGGTGTGCGACCTGAAATCCGTACTGGACAGCCGCCGGCTTCAGCCCGGCCTCGTGTACTGGACGCTTTGAGTCCAGGTTTTGCGTAACCCATCAACACAGGAGAGGCCCGGAATGACCGCCTTTACCATCGCTCCGATTGGCACCTGCCGCATCCACACGCCGCTACGCGATGCCGTGGGACGCTACCCGATCAAGCAGCAGCTCGGCCGCAATTACGGTTTCGTGCACACCAGCGCCGAGGCGTTGCAGCAGGCCCGCTTCATGTTCGGCCAGGCCGACATTCCCGCTGACGTGCAGCGCCTGATCTTCCGTCCGTCCAGTGGCGAGCAGGCCCGCCGCGGCACGCACAAGCCGGCCGACCTGTACATGGTCGAGCTGTCCTCGCGCAAGCTGCTGACCATTGGCGCCCACCCGATCCAGTCCAACTACCTGGTGCGCTTTTTCAGCGAGTTCTTCGCCGACCGCGCCCGCACCCGCGCATTCTGGTCCCAGGCGACCGAAGAACGGCTGGCCGAACGGCGAGAATGGCTGGACAAGGATCCGGTCTTCAAGAGCCTGTCGCCGGACAACCGCGAGCTGCTGGCCCGCATCGTCAAGCGCGAACAGACGGACGACGAGATCGAGCAGCAGATGCGCGAGCTGGTCGACCTGCTGGGCCGGGACAAGATCGTGTTCGTCACGCACGTCAACGCCATGACGCCCGACAACGTGCCGATCGAACAGCGGGCGCAGCTGATCGCCGCCGTCGCCGCCAGCGCGCAGCGCATCGGCGTGCCGTGCTACGACCCCACGCCGCTGATGAACAAGATCGGCCAGGCCGACGCGCTGGAAGACGGCGGGCTGGACCTGACGCACTACACGCCGCTGTTCGCCGAACGCCTGTACACCGAGTGGTACAAGACTTTCGTGCGTCCGCGCATGAGCGCGTCCACGCCGCAACCGTCCGTGCCCAAGCTGAGCGCCGACGAAAGCGCAGAACGCATCGAGAAGCTCTGGGAGTCGGGCGAGCTGCGCGAAGCCTCGCGCCGCCTGCGCGACGTGCTGCGCCGCCATCCCGGCCTGCCGGACCACACGCTGCTGTTCGCACGCATCCAGGAAGAACTGGGCGACTACGAAGGCTCGCTGGCGCTGCTGGGCAGCGCGGACGGCACGCTGGCCACCGGCAGCAAGGCCGAGCAGATCCTGATGCGCAACCATTTCAAGCTGGGCCGCCATGACGTTGCCCACTCGCTGGCCGCAGGCCTGCTGGGCGACGAAATCGAGACCCCGGAAATCGTGCGCATCGCGGCCATTTCCGCCGGCCACCTGGGCTTTGTGGACGAAGCCCTGGGCAATTGGAAGCAGTTGTTCCGCATCTCGTCGCCGCAGGACCCGACCGCCACGGAAGCTGCCGACACCGTGCTCTCGCTGCTGCAGGCCGGCAGCGACATGGAAGCCACCTTGCGCTGGGTGCATGAGGTGCGCGAGGCCATTCCGGCGCATGGCCGCAGTTTCGCGATGCTGTGGCGCGACCGGCTGATCGCTGGCGACCGCGCCGGGCTGCGCGCGCTGGCGGCCGAGTCGCCCGCGCTCACCGATGTCGAGGCGCTGGAACTGGTCAAGGAAGCCTCGTGGCGCGGTTGCATCATGGCCGCGGCGGCGCTGGCCGTGTCGTGCAAGCTGGCCGATACCGAGCAGGAAGACATCGCCGCCTGGCTGCGTGCGCAGGCCGCGACCTGGGCCGAAGAGGGCACGCAGGCGCTGGATGAAGGCCGCCTGCGTGATGCCGCCGAGCGTATCAGCGCGCACCGCCTGCTCAATCCCGATGCCCTGGCCGGCGTGCGCGCCAAGCGCGCCTTCGAGCGGGCGATGCGTCTGGGCGTACGGGCCGCGCTGGTGGCGGGCAATCACAAGGAAGTGATCGACCTGACCGACATCGCACTCGACACCCAGGTCGAATTCCCCGAGTTGCACGCGATGCGTGGCCGCGCGGCCGACGCGCTGGGCGACAAGCAGACCGCCATGCGGCACCTGGAGCAGGCGGCCGCCAACGAGTCGGCGCCCTTCAGCACGCAACTGCACTTCGCCCGCGTCGCGTTCAACGGCGGCTGGTTCGGCGAGGCCATCGACGCCTACAAGATGGTGCTGGCCAACGCCTCGGCCGACCAGGGCGCCAAGGACGAGGCCGAGCGCCAGCTTGGCAGGCTTGGGCCGCGCGCCATCCGCGGCGCCCGGGAGCTGCTGTCGGCCGGTGACGCCAAGGCGGCCTGGACCCTGCTGGAGCGTGTCGCCCAGTCCTGGCCGCAGATGACGGAAGTCGACCACGAAAAGCGCCGCATCATCGCCGTGCTGTACGCCGAAGCGCGCGCGCTGGACTCGTCCAGCACCACCGAGCGCCTGGCGTTGGGTGAGCGCATTCTGCAACTGGTGCCGGACGATCCCATCGGCCTGCGCCTGGCCGCGGTCGGCGCCATGCGCCTGCATCGCTTCGAACAGGCCCTGCCTTACTGGCGCGCGCTGCAGCAACGTTCCGACAACCCGGCCCAGTACGATCACTACATCCAGCGCTGCCTGGTGTGGATCGACAAGGCCAACCGCAGGAAGGCCGCATGAATCCGCCGTTGATCACCGAGCGCGAGAGCGCCGATTCCGAGTTGCGGCAGGTGCAGGCCCGGCCGGAGGAAATCGTGGCGGCATCGGGTCGGGTCCAGGTCGCGCAGGACAACCTGGCCGACGCGCAAGCGCTGGCGCGGGACCACCTGTCCGACCCCAAGGTCCGTTTCCTGCTGCTTCGGTTGAAAGAGGCGGCGGGCCTGAACGAGGGCATGTCCGAACAGTGGGCCACGCTATTGCGCGAATGCCCCGATGACCTGGAAATCGTGCGCTATCGCGCGACCCGCCTGGTCAAGGAGCGCCACCTGGAGGACGCGCTGGCCCTGGTGGACCGGCACCTGCCTGCGTCCACCGAGAACCCCGCCCGGTTGTTCTCCCGCGCCAAGCTGCTGAACGACATCCGTGCGTATGAGCAGTCGGACGCCTTGTTCCGCCGGCTGATCCTGCAGCACACGGACCGCAACATTCGCGTCGAGTTTGCCAAGCGCCTGCGCAAGCGCGGCCTGCTGGCGGATGCCTTCGAGGTCATCTCGCCCGTGGCCAAGCACCTGGCGCCGGGCAGCAAGGCGGCGGAACTGGCCAACGGGCTGGCCAGCGACTACGCCTTCTATCAGCGCCTGGAACCCGAAGCCGCGCTGGCCGGCAAGGACATCCGGATCGTGTCGATGAAGCACGCCATCCTGCATTTCCGCAACCGGCAGATCCCGGAATGCTCGCCCGACAAGCCCGTTTCGGTGGCGCTTGTGACGGGCAGCCTGGGCCCCGGCGGCGCCGAGCGCCAACTGACGCGACTGGCCGGGGAACTGGCCCGCATGGCGGAGGCGCCCGAGCCGCGCCCCGTCGATGTGCCGATGAAGCCGGAAAAGGTCGAAGTGCTGGTCAAGCAGCACACCGAGCCGGCCGGTTCCACCAAGAAGCAGGGCCTGGATTTCTTCCTGTCCGTGCTGGTCAAGGCGCAGATTCCGGTCACGGAAATCAACAAGCTGCCCGCGATCTCGGTGGCGCACCAGTCGGTACCGGACGGCAGCCTGACCCGCCTGCTCGAGCAACTGCCCCCGCCGGTTCACTATGGCGTGACGCGGCTGGCGCCCGTCTTGCGCGCCAGCACGTTCGACGTGGTGAGCCTGTGGCAGGACGGCACGTGCCTGTTCGGCGCGCTGGCGGCCTTGCTGGCCGGCGCACCGACCATCCACCTGGTGTTTCGCGGCTTGCCGCCCAACATCCGCAAGGACCGTTTCCGCGAAGAGTATCCCGAGCTGTACCAGGCCCTGGCCCAGGTGCCCGGCGTGCATTTCGTCAGCAACAGCCGCAAGGCCGCCGAGGCCTATGCCGAATGGCTCGGCATCCCCATCGTGCGTTTTCACGTGCTGTACAACGGCGTGCCGGACCTGAACACCGACGCGGCGGCGACGGACCAGGAAAAATGGCAGGCCTTCCAGGAAAGCACGGCCGACGCCACGGAAACCATCGGCGGCGTGTTCCGCCTGGAACCGGACAAGCGGCCGCAATTGTGGATCAAGCTTGCGGCGCTCTACCTGAAACAGCGGCCGCAGGCGCGCTTTGTCATCGTCGGCGATGGGCGCCTGCACGACAACATCGTGGCGCTGGCGCAAGAGCTGTGCGTGATGGACCGATTGTTGCTCGTCGGCCTGTCGAACCACGTGGGCTATTGGTATTCGCAAATGGATGCCAAGGTCCTGCTGTCGCGCTACGAGGGCCTGCCCAACGTGCTGATCGAGGCGCAACTGCTGGGCGTACCCGTCGTCTCGACGCCGGCCGGCGGGGCTGGGGAGTGTTTCGAGGAAGGCGAGACGGGGCACCTGCTGGGCGACGTCGAACATCCCGACCTGCACGAGGCCTGCGACAAGGTCGTGTCCATCGTGGACCGGGTGCGCGCCGATGAACGCCTGAAAGCGCAAAGCCGCCACCGGGCGCAGACGTTGTTTTCGCTGGAGGCCATGCTGGCCAAGTTCCTGAGCCTGTGCATGCCGTTCATGCCCGTGTCGGAGAACGACGAGTCCATGGAACCGCCGGCGATGCAGCTCAAGCAGGCCTGAACGTCCGTCCGCCACTCTCGTTCTGAAGAACAAAAGGAAGTTATGCAAATGAACGTCCCGGCGGCGGGCCGGCGCCCCTTTGCGGTGCCGGCTCTGCTGCTGATTACCGTACTGACACTGAGCGGCTGCCAGTTGCCGCGTTCCGGGCCGATGCTGGCCGAGATGACCGGCGCGCATGACGCCAAGGACGTCATCGTGATGCCTGCCTCGCGCGAGCTTGCGCGCGAGAGCCGGGTGCCGGAAGTCTCCGATTTTCCCGTGCGTTACCGCGACCTGACCGAGGCCGGTTTCGACAGCCTGGTGCCCGGCGACGGCATCAACGTCAAGGTCTGGGAACGCGGCGGGTTGGGCGTGTTCGCGGCGGATCCGTCCGGCGTGAGCGACCTGGGCAACCAGGAACTGGACCGCAACGGCAATGTGTCCTTTCCCATCCTCGGCAAGTTCCAGGCCGGCGGCAAGACGCTGGGCCAGCTGCATGACGCCATCGTGGCGCGCCTGAGCCGGCTGGTGGCCGGGGCCGACGTCAGCGTGACGCGCGCGGCCGAGGCACGCGGGCAGATGGTGACGGTGCAGGGCAACCTGACCAAGCCGGGCATGTATCCCATTACGCAGACGTCCCAGCGGCTGAGCAGCGCGCTGGCCCAGGCCGCGCCGGTGCAGACCAACCCCGAGCAGCTGGTCATCAGCCTTCGGCGCGACAACCAGGTGGCCTCGGTGCGCCTGTCGGACATCTACCGCAATCAGAACAACGACATCCTGCTGCGGTCGGGCGACGTCATTACCGCATACGAATCGCGCGAGTTCCTGACGGTGCTGGGCGCGGCGGGCAACCAGGGCCGCGTGGCGATCAGCAAGCGCAACTACAGCGTGCTGGATGCCTTGGCCGATTCGAAGGGCCTGGACGACCAGACGGCGGACCCGCGCTCGGTCTTCCTGTTCACGCCCGCGAAGGCGGGGGTGGATGGCAAGCCGGATCTGTTGCCCGTGGTGTACCAGTTCGACCTGACGCGCCCGGAACAGGTGGCGCTGGCCCGCGAATTCACCGTGCGTGAAGGGCAGGCGATCTATATCTCGGATGCGCCGTTCACCCAGGTGCAGAAGGTGCTGTCCGCGTTCCGCGTGACCATGAGCGCCGGCTTCAGCGCCATGCGGGCCATCGATTCGAATTCCGGCGGCTCTTCGACCGGCGTCAGCCAGTAGTGCGTCGATGAGCAACGAGGATCGGATCAAGGGTTGGCGCGCGCGGAAAAAAGACAGCAGCTACGCAGTGGGATCGGGCGTCGATGCCTGGCGCCTGGATCCCGCCAAGCTGTTCGAGGCCAAGGCCGAGCCGGCCGTCCTGCTCAAGCCCCTGCTGGCGCGCCTGCAGGGCGAGCCGCATGACTCCGTGGCCGCCCGGCGGGCGGTCTACGAGGCCGTGCAGGCCGAGCTGGACGCGGAGATCGCGCGCAGCAAGGTCGACGAGGCGCTGGCGGATTTTTCGCGGCGGCGCCTGCGCATCATCGTGCGCCTGCTCGAACAGGACATCCGCGCCGGCATCGAGGTGTTCGCGCCCGGCTACATGCCCGCCCGGCTGGTGGCCGAGGACCAGCGCCTGGCCGACGCGCAGGCGCGGCGCGAACAGCGGCGCAGGCAGGACGAGGCGCGGGATGCGCGTCGCCATGCCTCGCGCAACGATATCGCGCTGGAAATGGAGCTGCCCCCGGGGGAGGCCGGCGACCTGGCGATCCTGCAGGATCGCCTGCGCGGCCTGCATGCCGGGCATCATCCGCGCATCATCGGCCGCGGCTGGCCGGGCGGGCGCACGCTGCTGGCACTGTTCGTCTACCAGCTGAACGTGATGCACGGCGAAAGCCGGATCGCGCTGCTGTGGGCGCTGGTGGGGCCGGTGGTGCTGCTGACGTTGATTTCGTCGCTGTACATCCTGATGGGCACGCACTACATCCTGGGGATGGACGTGCAGACGTTCTCGCTGCTGGGCGCGACGACCTGGATCATGTTTCGCCAGATCATCTTTCGCAGCAGCACCGCCTACGTGTCGGCGCGCGGCCTGTTGAACTTCCAGGGCGTGTCGCCCTTGATGTGCGCGCTGGTGCAGGCGTTGCTGTACGTGTCGGTGTACCTGGTGGTGTTCGTGGTGCTGATCACGGCCGGTCATGCGCTGGACCTCATCACGCTGCCCAGGAGCTGGCCGGGCTTCATGCTGTTCGTGGTGCTGATGGCGTGCTGCGCCGCGGCGATGGGGCTGTTGTTCGGGGCGATCGCCACCTGCTGGCATTTCTTCCTGCGGCTGGCGCCGGTGATCGAGCGCTTCCTGCAGATTTTCTCGGGCGTCTTCTTCGTCTCGGAGCAGTTGCCCGAGAACCTGCGGCCCTGGATGCTGTGGCTGCCTTTCGCGCACGGCATGCAGCTGCTGCGCTCGGCCTACTTCGACGCCTATACGTCGCAGGATGCCAGCCTGGGCTATTTCCTGACCAGCCTGGTCTTCCTGATGGTGGTGGCCCTGGCCGCAGAGCGGCTGGCCCGTCCCAACATCCAGCCCATGTGAGGAACGACGATGATTCATCTCAATGGCGTGACGGACGATCCCCAGGCCTTCGGCAGCCGGCAGGCGCTGCTTTCCCATGCCCACCTGGACATTCCCGTCGGCCGCTATGCCTTGCTGTCGCCCGCGCCGGAGCTGCATCGCCAGATCATCGATCTGCTGTGCGGCCTGCGGCCGCCGCGCCAGGGCTTTGTCCATCACGATGGCAACGTGTCCTGGGCGATCGGCCGGCAGGGCTTCATCCGCGGCAAGGCCAGCGGCGTGAGCATGATCGAACTGGTCAGCCAGATGTACGAGCTCGATGCCGATGCCACGTACGAACTGGTGGCCGACCTGATCACCGACCCCAAGGTCCTTTCCCGGCCGATGGAACATTGGCCGCTGTTTGCGCGGCAGGAATTTTCGTTTGCGTTGGCCCTGGCGCCGGCGTTCGACGTGTACGTGATCGAAGGGGCCATCCCCTTCGAGCCCTGCCGCTTCACCCGTCTGTGGCTGGCGCTGTTCGAAGAACGGCTGATCGGCAGGACGCTCATTCTTTCCAGTTACCGCCAGAATCAGTTGGCGGACTATTGCCTGAAGGGCCTGATTTATGAACGAAGCGCACTCCGCATCGAAGACGACCTCGACCAGTGCATCCAGAAGTTCCCACCGCGACGATCACGAAGCGACTCAGGAACAGGCGACGACGTCCTCGGCGGCTTCGATGACGGACAGCTCGGCTTCTGAAAGCGGCTCCGAGATCGAACGCCGGCGGCGCGAACGGCAGGCGGCGCTGGCCGAGCGCCGCCGGCGCCGCTGGGTCAACGTGGTCATCGTCATCGCCCCGGTGGCCCTGGCCCTGGCCTACGTGCTGTGGATCGCCACGCCCCGCTATGAAGCGGAATCGCGCTTCTTCGTGCAGTCCGGCTCCGGCCAGCAGGGCGGGGGCGCCATGGCGGCCAGCCTGCTGACCACCGGCAACTCGGGCGGCATGCTGGGCGGCTTCGTGGACGGCTGGGCGGTCAGTGATTTCCTGAAGTCGCGTGACTGCATGCGGCAGCTGGACAAGAAGGTCGGCCTGCGCCGCTTCCTCTTGAATGCAGGCATGGACCCCGCCCACCATCTGTCCGAGGACTCGAGCGAAGATGACCTCTACCGTGCCTACCAGGCCGCGGTCCAGGTGTCGTTCAATGCGCTGGAACAGATCGACGTGCTGCGCGTGCGGGCCTATTCGCCCGAAGACGCCGAAACCCTGTCCAAGGCCCTGATCGGCCTGGCGGAAGACTTCGTCAGTTCCATGAACGAAAAGGGCGTGGCCGACAAGCTGAAGGTCAGCGAGGAGTCGGTGAGGCAGGCCGAACAGAAGGCGCTGGCCGCCCGCGAAGCCCTGACGGCATGGCGAACCACGCACGGCAACATCGACCCGACGGCCACGGTGGCCATGCTGCTGAACCTGTCCAGCCAGCTTGAAGGGGAACTGAGCAGCGCCCAGATCAACCTGGACAAGATCCGCGCGCTGAACAACCAGGACCACTTCATGCTCAAACCCGCCGAAATGCAGGTCGTGGCCCTGAAGAAGCGGCTTGCCAGCGTGCGCCAGCGCCTGAGCGGCGACGGCAACACGGAAGCCAAGCAACTGAAGTCGTACGAAGCGCTGCGCAATACGCAAGCCTTCGCCGATTCGAACCTGACGCTGGCGCAGCAGTCGTACCAGCAGGCCGTGACCGACGCCCTGCGCTTGCAGCGTTATCTGTCCATCATCGCCCAGCCGGTGTCCACGGACCGGCCCAGCAGCCCGCGCACGGCCGTGTTGCTGCTGCAGGCGCTGGCGCTGGGCTTCGTGCTCATGTTCGTCCTGCGCGCGGCGATGGCCTTGCTACGAGGATTGCGCCATGGTTGATACGACAATGGAACGCCCCGGCGCCGCGGCTGCGGCCAGGCCTGCCACCGCGGCGCACGAGGCCGTCGGCCCCCTGCGGGAGGTCATCCAGCAGCTATCGCAGGCGGACGACCCCGCGCCGGCCCTGGCCGCGCTCGGCCCCGCGCTGGCGCGGGTCGAGGACGGCTGGCGCGACGTGCGCCGCCTGCTGGTGTCGCCGCTGGTGCGAGCCGGCCGCCTGGAATTGGCGATCGCCGTGCTGGAAAAGTTGGTGGACGCCTACCCGGTACGCACCGATGACCGCCGCATGCTTGCCAGCCTGCTGGGTCGCACCCAGCAATGGGACCGCGCCATTGCCCAGGCGGACGCCGCCGCCGTCATCGCGCCTGATGCCGCGGCGCTGCAAGCCGTACGGATACAGCTGCGCGTGCAGGCCGGACGGATCGAACAGGCCGCCGACGTCGCGCGCCAGACCCACGCGCTGGCGCTCGCCGACGCGGGCGAGGCGCACTGGTGGATGCTGGCCTATTCGCGCAACGGCGACACCGCCGAAGCGGCCGGTATTGCCACTGCCTTGCAGGCGGCGGATCTGCCGAACGCCCGCGTGGCCACGGTGGCCGTGCGCGCGCTGCTGGACGACGAGCGGGTCGAGGCGGCGATTGTGCTGGGCAGCGCGGCGCTGGAAGCCGGCCACGATGCCGCGGCGCTGCGCGCCTCGCTGGGGCTGGCGCACCTGCGCCGGGCCACCGAAGACGACCGCAAGGTCCATGCGCTGGCGCACTTCGAGGCGGGCTTGCAGGCCGCACCCGCCGATGTGCGGCTCTTGACCCTGTACGGCGAAACCCTGCTGCGCGCCGGCCGCTACAAGGACGCCGTGGCGCCGCTGCGCCAGGCCATGGACTTGGCGCCGGACCTGGAACAGACCCAGGGCCTGTACGCCCGCGCGCTGCGCTACACGCTGCAATACGACGAAGCCGCCGACCAGTTGCTGCGCCTGGTCGAAAAATCCCCCGACAAGACGCTCTGGCAGCGCGCCGCCATCGGCGCGCTGTCCCAGGCGGGCCGCAAGCCGCAGGCCGAAGCCTTGTTCGAGCGCTATGTGGCGCAACGCGGCCAGAAGCTGCCGCCGACGTTCCAGCAAGCGCTGGATGAGCTGGACCAGAAGCTGGATACCGCGCCCATCCCCCAAGCCCGCCTGGACTGGGCCTGGTCGCTGCGCGGCGACGCCACGGCCGACCGAGCGCAATGGGAGCGGCGCGCGCGCTGGGGCCATCTGGTGGATCACCTGTTGTTCGACTGGCTCGAATGCCGCGAGGACAGCGTCGAAGAAGCCATGCAGATGCTGGGCGAGCTGGACACCGGCGAGCGCTTTTTCGCGCCGCTGCTGGCGACCGGCCGGGGCGTGGTGGTGGCCACCGCGCACGTGGGCCCCATGTACGCCGGCCTGATGGCGCTGGAACTGCTGGGCATTCCGTCGCGCTGGCTGGCGACCGCGCCCAGCATTGCCCAGAGCAGCTATGCCGCCGCCCTGATTTCCACGGCCGACCAGACCGAAGCGCAGGTGGCCAAGGCCTGCATGCGCGCGCTGGCATCGGGCAATGTGCTGTGCCTGGCGGTGGACGGCGCCGCCAACCCCGCCGCGCCGCGCACCGACTTCGAAGGGCAGTCGGTGACCTATTCCAGCTTCGCGGCCCACCTGGCGCATCGCCAGGGCGTGCCATCGGTGTTCTACGTGCCGCGCTGGGAAAACGGCCGCGTGGCCTACACGCTGGAAATGCTGCCTGCCGTGAACCCCGGCGAGGACGCCGATGCCTATGCGCAGCGCTGGCAAGAGGCCTATTTCAAACATCTCAGGGCCCATGTGGCCGGCCCGCCGGAGAATCTGCGGCTGAGCGGCGGCATCTGGCGCCACGTACAGTCCGCGGATCGTTCCGCGCAGCGTTAAGGAGTGCATTGCCATGAAATCAGCAACGAATGGGCCGGCCGCTCGCAGGCTGCTGCGCGCCTTGTCCTGGCTGCCTGTCCTGGGCATGCTGGTGGGCGGGGCGGCCGCCGCCAGTGAGACCTGCGCCAGTCCGGATGAGCGCTGCCCCTTCGTCTCCGCGCTGCTGCAGCAGCGCGAAGGCTATGGCGCCAAGGCCACGGGCGGCCTGGGCGGGCGGTTCATCGAGGTCACGTCCGACCAGGATTCCGGGCCAGGCACGCTGCGCGCCGCGCTGGCGCAGGCCAAGAAGGGCCCCACGTGGATCCGCTTTGCGTCGGACATGACGATCGTGCTGGACTCGCAGCTGCGCGTGCCGTCCAACACGACCATCGACGGCCGGGGCAAGCACGTGGCCCTGATCGACGACGGCCTGGGCGTGTATGGCAGCCAGAACGTCATCCTGACGCATCTGACCATCTATGGCCGCCTGAACCGGTTGACCCAGGCCGTGAACATCGCCAACGACAGCCGCGATGTCTGGGTGGACCACATGGACCTGTCGCGCATGTCCGACCGGCTGCTCAACGTGAAGAACGGCTCTACCGACGTGACGATCTCGTGGACGAAGTTCCACAATTCGAACAAGGTCATGCTGCTCAACAACATCACGTCCAAGGACCTGTTCGCCAACTACGAACGGGACTCCATCGCGCGCGTGACCCTGCACCACAATTACTTTTTCAACACCGTGCAGCGCAATCCCCGTGGCCAGTTCGGCACCTTCCACCTGTTCAACAACCTGCTGGAAAACTGGGACTTCTACGGCATGAGCTTCAGCCTGGAAGCGAAGGCGCTGGTCGAAGGCAATATCTTCAACAACGACGCCAAGCGCCAATGCGTGGAGCCGGAATTCTTTCCGACGGTGGAAGGCGTGAAGGTGAACTACTGCCGCTATATCCCCACGGCCGCCCGGCGCAGCGCGCTGGACAACGGCGCGTCGGACGAAGGCGCCTACCAGGAACGCAAGGCCCAGCACGGCTATACGCGCGACTTCAAGGCGTTCCTGCGGCTGAAGGACAACCTGTACCTGGGGGACGCGAAACCCGTGTTGCAGGACTACCGCCCCGAGGCGGCCCCGACGCCGCCTTACTGCTATGGCTACGAGAAGCCGTCGGCGGAATTGGCGGAGGCGATCCGCAAGCATGCGGGCAACACCAGCGGCGATACGCCGCTGCCGTCATCCCGAGTGGGGGCTGGCTGCGCGAAATGAACGCAATGCGGTCTCAGGCCTGATGGGACAAGGGCCGGTCGAGAATCGGGGCAATGCGTTCCGGCGGCGGCGATACGCGCCACGAGGCGCGCCGGCGCAGGGCGCCAAAGAGCTTGAGCCCTTGCGGCCAATCGCCCAGGCCGCTGTCCGCATTGAGATGGCCGGCGCCGGGAATCACCACGACGCGGCTGCCCCAGTCTTCGGCAAAACGGCGGGCGCGTTCGAGTCGACAATACGGGTCGTTGTCGCTGGCCACCACCACGCTCTGGAACGGCAGCGACTGCCGCGGCACCGGCGCAAAGCCGCGCAGGCATTCGGGCGCGTCCGGCCGCTCGACATCGGCGGGCGCCACCAGCAGCGCACCGGCGACCTTGGCGCGCAGCGGCACCGGCAGCGCCGCGCTGATCAGGCAGCCCAGGCTGTGGGCGATCAGCAGCACCGGGCTGCGGGCGCTGTCCACTTGCGCGGCCAGGGTGGAAATCCATTCCGCGCTGACGGGGTTTTCCCAGTCGCGCTGCTGCACTCGCTGCGCGTGGGGCAAGAGGGCGGCCCAGCGCGATTGCCAGTGTTCGGGTCCGGAGTTTTTCCATCCGGGGACGATGATCGGTTGGAGTCTCATGGCGGCCATGATGCCGCGCGGCCTTAGTAACGCAAACGAATAAATCGTCTTTTGCATATACGGTGGCAGGCATAAGGCCGGCAGCCCGCCGGGGCGGCTTTGTATGCGGCACTGCAATAACGAAACGTCGCTCAAATCGGGCCGGAACCCCTGCAAAAGGGGCTATTTTTCAGTGTATGCTTGCCGTGCTTATGCAAAGTAACGGGGCGTGACCAACACTTTTCCGGCTGTCCGCCCGGCTTACAAACCAACGACTACAAGCCATTCGAGGAGTCCACTCATGAAGCAAGTATTTCGTCTGACCCCGGTCATCGCGGCGCTCGGCGTCGCCGCCGGTTTGACGTTTGGCGCAGCCGCGCAGGCGCAGACCATCAAGATCGGCGTGGTAGGCCCCACCACCGGCGCGGTCACCCAATATGGCGACATGGTCCGCGAAGGCGTCGACACCGCGGTGGAACGCATCAACGCCGCCGGCGGCGTCAACGGCAAGAAGCTCGAAACCGTGGTCATCGACGACGGCTGCGAACCCAAGCAGGGTCCGGTCGCCGCCAACCGCGTGGTCAACAGCAAGATCGGTTTCGTCGTGGGCCACGTGTGCTCGGGCGCCACCATCGCCGCTGCCGACATCTACAACAACGAAGGCGTGGTCATGGTCACGCCCTCGGCCACCTCGCCGGCCCTGACCGACGGCAAGAACTACGAGTTCATCTTCCGCACCATCGGCCGCGATGACCAGCAAGGCCCCGCCGCCGCCAAGTTCGTGCTGGAAAAGATCAAGCCGAAAAAGGCCGCCGTGCTGCACGACAAGCAGTCGTACGGCCAGGGCATCGCCACCTCGGTCAAGAACGACCTGGAAAAGGGCGGCGTGCCCGTCGCGATCTTCGAAGGCATCAACGCCGGCGACAGCGACTACTCCGCCGTCATCACCAAGCTCAAGAGCCAGGGCGTGGACTTCGTCTACTACGGCGGCTACCACCCTGAAATGGGCCTGCTGCTGCGCCAGGCAGCCGAGCAGGGCGTGAAGGCCAAGTGGATGGGCCCCGAAGGCGTCGGCAACCCCGACATCAACGCCATCGCCAGCGATGCCGTCGAAGGCATGCTGCTGACGCTGCCGGCCGACTTCACCCAGAACGCCGCCAACGCCGACATCGTCAAGGCCTTTGCCGCCAAGAAGCGCAACGCCAGCGGCGCGTTCCAGCTGACCGCCTACACGGCCACCCAGGTCATTGCCGACGGCATCAAGGGCGCCGGCAGCGAAGACCCCTCCAAGGTCGCCAAGTACCTGCACGCCAACTCGTTCGACACCCCGATCGGCAAGGTGGCCTGGAACAAGCAGGGCGACCTGACGAACTTCCAGTTCGACGTCTTCGTCTGGCACAAGGACGGCTCCAAGTCGGTCTACAAGTAAGGTGCCGGCGCGGCGTGCCGGGGGGAATTCCCTGGGGCGCCCGCCCGTTGCCTGCCCCCCGAACCGGGCCGGAAGCGCTGTCTTCCGGCCCGGTTTTTTCGTGCGCGCCACCCGCGGGGAACCGGCGCGATATTGCACGGGTCGAACGCCCCTTGCGCGGTTTTGCGTAGAATGCGGCCAAATCGACCCCTCACTTTCTGTCCGGACACCATGACCAAGGCATTGCTAGTCGAAGACGATCCGAAGCTGTCGCGCCTGATCGCACAGTTCCTGGAGCAACACGGGTTCAATGTCGCCCAGGCCTACCGCGGCGACCATGCGGTAGAGGCTTTCCGCCGCCACGACCCGGCCATCACCATTCTCGACCTGATGCTGCCGGGGCGCGACGGCCTGCAGGTCTGCCGCGACCTGCGCGCGTTTTCCTCGGCGCCCATCCTGATGCTGACGGCGCGCGAAGACGACCTGGACCAGATCCTGGGCCTGGAGTCCGGCGCCGACGACTACGTCATCAAGCCGGTCGAGCCGCGCGTACTGCTGGCCCGCATCCGGGCGCTGCTGCGCCGTCACAGCCAGCTCGAGGAACCGCCGGAGCGCCTGGAGTTCGGCCCGCTGGTCATCGACCGGCGCACCCGCGCGGTGGTCCACGCCGGGGTCGAGGTCGACCTGACGACCATGGAATTCGAAATGCTCTGGGCGCTGGCCAGCCAGGCCGGCCAGGTGCTCACGCGCGACGACCTGCTCAATGCCGTGCGCGGCATCGAATTCAATGGCCTGGACCGCAGCGTCGACGTCTGCGTCAGCAAGCTGCGGCGCAAGCTGGACGACGACCCGCGCGATCCGGCGCGCATCAAGACCGTGTGGGGCAAGGGCTATCTGTTCTCGCCCAAGGCGCACGAGGGCAGCGATGATTAAATTCGTCCTGCGGCTCTTCGTGGTGCTGGCGGTGGGCTTCGTGATTTCCAACGAAGTCGTGGACCGATCCGCCAACTACCTGTTCGAGCCGGTCAGCGACGCCTACACCCGCGAGTCCGTGCGTGGCCAGATCCACAGCCTGGTGCAGGAACTGTCCAAGGTCGAGCCGGGCGCCCGCGCGGCCTACATCGAGCAGCATCTGGCGCCGTACTACGGCCTGACGCTGCGGGTGTTCAACGCTTCGGACTACAACGCCAGCGACAAGGAGCGCCGCATTGCCGCCCGCGGCGATTTCTTCATCCGCGACAAGCTGCAGACCTTCGTGGCCGCCATTCCCGGCCCGGGCAACCAGTGGCTGGAAGTGAAGCTGCCGCCCGAGCCGTCGTTCGGCCCCTGGGTGATCGCGGCGGTGTATTCGGCGCTGGGCCTGCTGCTGTGCGCCTTCATGCTGGTGTGGGCGCTGCCCATCTGGCGCGACCTGGAAGCCCTGAAGACGGCCGCGCTGCGCATGGGGCAGGGCGACCTGCAGGCCCGCGCCCGCCTGTCGCGCCATTCCAGCATCGGCAACCTGGGCGACACCTTCAACCTCATGTCCGAGCGCATCGGCGCGCTGATCGGCAACCAGCGCGAACTCACCAATGCGGTCTCGCATGAGCTGCGCACGCCCATCGCGCGCCTGACCTTCGAGCTGGACATGATCGGCCGCACCGAAGACGCCACCGAACGCCAGCGCCTGATCGACGACATGAAAAGCGACGTCGCCGAACTGGACAGCATGGCGTCCGAACTGCTGATGTACGCCCGCCTGGAACACAAGAGCGACGGCGTGGCCCTGCAGGCGGTGGATGCGCGCAGCTGGCTGGATTCGGTGATGCAGCATGCCGGCTTCGAGGCCGGGCAGTCCGGCGTGCGGCTGGAAGTCGTGCTGTGCCAGGTGGGCGAAGTGCACCTGCACCAGCGCTACATGACACGCGCGCTCTTGAACCTGCTGCTGAACGCCATCCGCTATGCCGGCGGCCGGGTGCAGGTGAGCCTGGTGTCGCCCGCGCCGCGCGAATACGTGCTGATGGTCGACGATGACGGTCCCGGCATTCCGCCCGCGGACCGCGAACGCATTTTCGAGCCCTTCATCCGCCTGGACGAAAGCCGCGACCGCGTCACCGGCGGGACCGGCCTGGGCCTGGCGATCGTGAACCGGGTGGCCCGCTGGCACAACGGCACCGCCGAGGCGGCCGACAGCCCGCTGGGCGGCGCCCGTTTCATCGTCAGCTGGAAAGCGACGTAAACAAACTTCACAAACTGGCCGGCCAATCTTCACAAACTCCCTACAAAGCGGGAAAGATCGGCGCGGCGTCCCTGATTAGCATGACGGCAGTTCTCCCCAGAGGAATTGCTGCCCGTCATGTTTTCGCTTACCCGCCTGGCTGCCGTTGCCATGCTCCTGATCGCCGTGGGCGGTTGCCAGGGCATGCCCCCGGCCGCGCCGCCCGCCATCGCCAAGGGCGACTACCCGGCGGTGGTGGCGTACCTGAAGCAGCGCATCCCCTACGACATGGGCGCGCAGCGGGTGCCAGGCCTGTCGATCGCCATCGTCGACGACCAGCGCATCGTCTGGAGCAGCGGTTTCGGCTACGCCGACACGGCCCGCCATCGCAACGCCACCGGTGACACGCTCTACCGGGTCGGCGCCATCTCCAAGGTCGTCACGGCCGCCGGCGTGCTGCGCGCCGCCGATGACGGCCGCCTGTCGCTGGACAACCCGGCCGCGCAGTCGCTGCCGCAGTGGGAATTCGAGCCCCGCCGCGCCGCCATGCACTGGATGGGCACGTACCCCTTCACCGCCCGGCGCCTGTTGGCGCTGCGTCCGGACACGCTCGAAGACACCATGGGCCGGGCCCGCGCCGACATGGGCTACGCATTGCTGGGCGACATGGTCGCGCACGTGGCCGACGAACCCTTCGACACCTATGTGCGGCGCACGCTGCTGCAGCCGCTGAACATCCCGCGCACCGGCTTTCGGCAAGTCATCGAAAACGACGAATCCCGCGAACTGCGCGCAGCCGGCTACCGCCGTGGCGTGCCGTGGGTCGAGGCGCCGCAGACGAACGAGGCGGCCGAGGGCCTGTGGGCCAGCTCGGCCGAGATGGCGCGCTTTTCCAGCATGTTGTTCGCCGGCGGCACCTACAAGGGCCGCCGGGTCCTGAAAGACGAGTCCGCCCATGCGGTGCTGAACCTGGAAACGGTGGCCCACGGCATGGAGCTGGAGTGCCGCCTGTCGCTGTCCTGGCTGGCCGCGCCGTGCGACCCGGACGACATCGCCGGCGATTCCCTGCGCGAGCACAGCGGCGCCACCGAAGCCTTCCATGCCCGCTGGCTGCTGGCGCCGCGCGACAAGCTGGCCGTGCTGGTGATGAGCAATGCGGACACGGCCGAACCGCTGGTGGCATCGGTCTCCATCCTGGCCATGAACCTGATGCGGCAGGCCAAGCACGGCCCTGCGCAAAAGTAGCCCCGCGTCGCGGTGTCGCGGCGCACCCCGAATTTCCCCTCAACCTCGTTTCCTGGAAGTACTTATGAAGCGATATCCCGCTCTGTCTTCGTTGCCGCACCGCGCCGGCGCCTGGTGTCTGCTGGCCTGTCTGCCGGCCGTGTCGTTGGCCGCAGGCGAACGCGTCGCCGACAACTCGGTCTACAGTTCGCGCGGCGCCAGTTCGCGCGGCATCGACGTGCCCACCGGCACCGACAAGCCGGCCGACGAATGGAAGTTCTACGGCACGCTGGGCGTAGGCTACGCGCCGCGCTACAGCGGCAGCAATGAAAGCGCGGCCTTGCCGGTGTTCGGCCTGGGCATCCGCAGCCCGGGCGGCTTTTTCCTGGACACCGCGCATGGCCTGGGGTGGGAAACGCAGGCGCTCAGCAGCACCTTCCGCTTCTATGTCGCGCCCAGCGCCGACCGCAAAGACCACAAGAAGGGCTTCCAGGGCTCGGACAAGCTGCGCGGCATGGGCGACATCAAGAGCCGCGCGCAGATCGGCATGGACGCCGAGACCACGCTCGGCCCGGTGACGCTGTCGGCCACCGTGGCGCACGCCTTCAAGAAGGGCGACGACCGCGATGTGGGCAGCGCCTACACGCTGTTCAACCTGGGCGCCAGTACCACGGTGTACGAAGGCTCTGCCGGTTCGGTGTCGCTGGCGCTGAACGGCAACTTCGGCGACGGCAACTACATGCGCACCTGGTATGGCGTCAGCGATCGCCAGTCGCAGAAATCGGGCTATCGCCGCTACAACCCCAAGGGCGGCCTGGAAAGCGTGGGCCTGGGCGCCACGTGGTCGCTGCCGCTCAGCAAGGAATGGTCGTGGTCGGTCATGGCCGAAGCGCGCCGTCTGTATGGCGATGCGGCCGACAGCCCGATCGTCAAGGACCGCAACCAGTATTCGGTCGGCACGGCGGTGACTTACACGTACTGAGCGGGAAGGCCTTCCCTGGAGCGGGGAAGGGGCGCGGGCCCGGCGGCGCGAAGCCGCCGGCACCCGCCGGAAGGACTTACAGGCCTTGCACGCGGCGGCCGGAGTCGGCCTCGAACCAGTGCAGCGGGTGACGGCCATCCGGGCCGACGTTGACGCGGTCGCCCACCTTGGCCGAGGACTCGGACAATTGGCGGGTGGTGCAGCGCACGACCAGGGTGGACTTGCCGCAGCGGCAGTGCACCAGTTGCTCGGAGCCCAGCGTTTCGACCATTTCGACTTCGGCGGGCACGCCCTGCGTGTTCAGCAGCATGTGCTCGGGGCGCATGCCCATGATGACCTTGCGGCCGCGCACTTGCGACGGCACTTGCAGCGGCGAGATGTCCAGCGCCGAGCCATCGGCGGTCTGCACCGTGCCGTCGCCGGCCACGTTCACTTCCATCAGGTTCATGGGCGGCGAGCCGATGAATCCGGCCACGAAGGTGGACGCGGGCTTTTCGAACACTTCCATGGGGGTGCCGATCTGCTCGGGCACGCCCTGGTACATGACGATCATGCGGTGCGCCAGCGTCATGGCCTCGACCTGGTCGTGCGTGACGTACAGGCTGGTGGTGCCCAGGCGGCGGTGCAGCTTCATGATTTCAAGACGCATCGCCACGCGCAGCTTGGCGTCCAGGTTCGACAGCGGTTCGTCGAACAGGAACACCTTGGGTTCGCGCACGATGGCGCGGCCCATGGCCACGCGCTGGCGCTGGCCGCCCGACAGGGCGCGCGGACGGCGGTCCAGCAGATGGCCCAGTTCCAGGATCTGCGCAGCGATGTCGACGCGCTTCTTGATTTCGTCCTTGGAGAACTTGCGGATCTTCAAGCCGTAGGCCATGTTCTCGAACACGGTCATGTGCGGGTAGAGCGCGTAGTTCTGGAACACCATCGCGATGTCGCGTTCGGCCGGCTCCAGCGTGTTGACGACCTTGTCGTCGATCACGATCTCGCCGCTGGTCACGGTTTCCAGGCCGGCGACCATGCGCATCAGCGTGGACTTGCCGCAGCCGGACGGGCCGACGATGACGATGAATTCGCCGTCTTTCACATCCATGTCGATGCCATGGATGACCGGCACGTTGCCGGCGTAGGTTTTCTTTACGTTGCGAAAGCTGAGAGTAGCCATGAGTTATTCGTATTCGGAGTCGTTGTCGGGTGGGCTTTAGCGGGCAATAGTTACTTTTCAGTATCTACCAGACCCTTGACGAACCATTTCTGCATCAGGATGACCACCAGCGCCGGCGGAATCATGGCCAGCATGGCCGTGGCCATGGTGATGTTCCATTCGGTGACGCTGTCGCCGCCGCTGATCATCCGCTTGATGCCGATGACGACGGGGTACATGTCTTCCTGCGTGGTCACCAGCAGCGGCCACAGGTATTGGTTCCAGCCGTAGATGAACTGGATCACGAACAGCGCGGCGATGCTGGTCTTGGACAGCGGCAACAGCACGTCGCGGAAAAAGCGCACGGGGCCGGCGCCGTCGATGCGCGCGGCTTCGATGAGCTCGTCCGGCACCGTCAGGAAGAACTGGCGGAACAGGAACGTGGCCGTGGCCGACGCGATCAGCGGCAGCGTCAGGCCCGCGTAGCTGTTGAGCAGGCCCAGGTCGGCCACCACCTTGTAGGTCGGCGCGATGCGGACTTCGACCGGCAGCATCAGCGTGACGAAGATCATCCAGAAAAAGAACATGCGGCCGGGGAAGCGGAAATACACGACCGCAAAGGCCGACAGCAGCGAGATCGCGATCTTGCCGATGGAAATCACCAGCGCCATGATCAGGCTGACGTACATCATGCGGCCCACCGGCGCGCCGGACGAACCGCCCGACGAGCCGCCGAACAGCGCCTGCATGTAGTTATCGACAAAGTGCGGACCGGGGATCAGCGACATCGGCGCCTGCGCGACTTCCTGGGCGGTCTGGGTAGACGCGACGAAAGTGACGTAGAGCGGAAATGCCACCATCGCCACGCCGCAGAGCAGAATGACGTGGGCCAGAATATCCAGCCAGGGACGGCGTTCAACCATTGTTATCAGCCTCGAACAAGATCAGTACTGCACTTTGCGGTCGACGTAGCGGAACTGTACGACCGTCAAGGCAACCACAATGAACATCAACACCACGGACTGCGCCGCGGACGAACCCAGGTCCAGGCCACGGAAGCCGTCGCTGTACACCTTGTAGACCAGGATGGACGTCGACGTGCCGGGACCGCCCTGCGTGGTGGTGTCCACCACCGCGAAGGTGTCGAAGAACGCATAGATGATGTTGACCACCAGCAGGAAGAACGTGGTGGGCGACAGCAGCGGGAACACGATGCTCCAGAAGCGGCGGGCAGGGCTGGCGCCGTCGATCGCAGCGGCTTCGATGAGCGAGCGCGGAATCGACTGCAGGCCGGCCAGGAAGAACAGGAAGTTGTACGAGACCTGCTTCCATACGGCGGCGACCAGCACCAGGATCATGGCCTGGTTGCCATCCAGACGCGGGTTCCAGTCGACGCCCGACTTGCGCAGCGCCACGGCCAGGATGCCCACGGAAGGCGAGAACATGAACAGCCACAGCACGCCGACGACGGCGGGCGCCACGGCGTAGGGCCAGATGAGCAGGGTCTTGTACAGCCCGGCGCCGCGGATCACGCGGTCCGCCATGACGGCCAGCAGCAAGGACACGCCCAGGCCGACCACCGCCACCAGGATCGAGAACACGGCGGTGACGCGGAAGGAATCGAGGTAGGCCTGTTGCGAGAACAGTTCCATGAAGTTGTCGAAGCCGACGAACTCGGACGACAGGCCGAAAGCGTCTTCCAGGCGCATGGACTGCCACATGGCTTGTCCGGCGGGCAGGAAGAAGAAGACGACGGTAATGATGATCTGCGGCAGGAGCAGCAGATAGGGCAGAGTCTTATGCCCGAAGACGACACGTTTTTCCATAGGGGGGACCTAATGGGTACTCATGAAAACACGATAGGCTTAAAGCCCCAAATTGACCAGGGCTTTAAGCCTCGTTCGCTGCAGCCGGGAATCATGCAAGTCCCTGTCGCGCAAGGAAAATACTGCGGACAGGGCGCGTGCGGACCCCGGAAAGGGCGTTACTTTACACTCTTCTCGAACTTTTCCAGCAGTTCGTTGCCGCGCTTGACGATGTTCTCGGCGCCGTCCTTGGCCGCAACCTTGCCGGACACGATGCGTTCGATTTCAGCGTCTTCGATTTCACGGATCTGCGGCAGGAAGCCCAGGCGCAGGCCACGCGACTGCGCGGTGGTTTCGACGTTCAGCTGCTTGACGCCGACTTCGGTGCCCGGGTTCTTGTCATAGAAACCGTCTTTCTTGGTCAGCTCGTAGGCGGCCTTGGTGACCGGCACGTAGCCGGTCTGCTGGTGCCAGCGGGCGGCGATTTCGGGGCTGGCCAGGAACTTGAAGAACGCGGTCACGCCCTTGTAGGTTTCGGGCTTCTTGTTGGCGAAGACCCACAGCGAAGCGCCGCCGATGATGGTGTTCTGCGGCGCGCCTTGCACGTCGGCGTAGTAGGGCACGGTCGAGGTGCCGAATTCGAACTTGGCGTTCTTGGCGATGTTGGCGCGCAGGCCGGACGAGCCGGTGATCATCGCGCACTTGCCGCTGATGAACAGCGAGTTCGGCTCGTCGCCGCGACCGCCGTACATGAAGATGCCTTCCTTGCCCAGCTTGGCCAGGTTTTCCAGGTGGCGCACGTGCAGCGGGGTGTTGATGGCGATACGGGCGTCCAGGCCGCCGAAACCGTTGTCCTTGGTGGCGTACGGCACGTTATGCCAGGCCGAGAACGTTTCCAGCTGGACCCACGACGGCCACGACGTGGTGTAGCCGCATTCCTGGCCGGCGGCCTTCAGCTTCTGGCCGGCGGCGGCCAGCTCTTCCCAGGTCTTGGGCGGCTTGTCGGCGTCCAGGCCGGCCTTCTTGAAGGCGTCCTTGTTGTAGTAGAACACCACGGTCGAGCTGTTGAAGGGCATCGACACCAGCTTGCCGTCGGCCGACGAGTAGTAGCCGGCCACGGCGCCGATGAATTCCTTCGGATCGATCGGGTTGCCGACTTCTTCCGACATCTGCTGCACCGGCTTGATGGCGCCCTTGGCGTACATCATGGTGGCGGTGCCGACCTCGAATACCTGGAGGATGTCCGGGGCGTTGCCGGCGCGGAACGCGGCGATGCCGGCGTTCATGGATTCGCCGTAGTTGCCCTTGTAGACGGCCTTGACCTGATAGTCGGGGTTCTTCTTGTTGAACTCTTCGACCAGGCCGTTCACGCGGTCGCCCAGCGCGCCTTCCATCGAGTGCCAGAACGTGATTTCGGTAGCAGCCTGCGCGGAAGCGCCGGCAAATGCCGCCATGACGGCGGCAAAGGTGAGGGCAATTCGGTGGGATCGCATGAGAGGTTTCCTCCAGTTGGGCGTGTAGCGCGCACGGGGTTGTCCGGGCGCGGAAAACACGTCACCTTATGAATTGTTTGTGACAAAACCGTGACTTTCACATCACTTAAAACGCCTGTCAAATTGCGCGTTTCAGGCGCGAACGAACATTTTCTTTTTTTTCCAGGGCAGGCCCACCGGTTTACAATCGCATCCTATGAAAAACGAACTTTCGATTGCGTTCATCGGCGGGGGCAACATGGCCTCCGCTTTGGCATCCGGACTGGCCGGCAAAGTATGCCCCGCCGGCAGCATCCATGTCATTGACATTAACCAGGATTCCCACGCTGCCTGGCAGGCCCGCGGCATGACCACCGCGACGGCCCCCGGCGAGGCCCTGGCGGCCTGCCGCGTTTGGGTGTTCGCGGTCAAGCCACAGAACATGAAAGACGTTGTGGCTTCCACGCGTCAGTGGTTGCGCGACGACACGTTGGTGGTAAGCGTGGCGGCCGGCATTCGCGCCGATACGCTGGCCGGTTGGCTGGGGTCGCCGGACGCGCCGTGGCGCCGCCTGGTGCGCTGCATGCCCAATACGCCGGCCTTGGTCGGCGCCGGCATCACGGGCCTGGCTGCGCTGGACGGGGTGGGGCAGGCAGATCGCGAACTGGCCGCCACGCTGCTGGGCAGCGTGGGCGAGGTGGTCTGGGTGGCCGACGACGCGGCGCTGGATGCCGTCACCGCCTTGTCCGGCAGCGGCCCGGCCTATGTGTTCCTGTTTCTCGAAGCCCTGATCGCGGGCGGCCAGAAGGTCGGCCTGACCGCCGAGCAGGCTCGCCAGCTGGCGCTGGGCACGTTTGCCGGCGCCACGAAACTGGCGGCGGAATCCTCCGACCCGCCTTCGGTCCTGCGCGAACGGGTCACGTCCAAGGGCGGCACCACCGCCGCGGCGCTGGCCGCGTTCAATGCCGCGGGCTTTGCCGGCATCGTCGAAGACGCCATGGCCGCGGCTGCGCGCCGTTCGCGCGAGCTGGCCGAGGAGTTCGGCAAATGAACCCGGCGGTCTCGCGCTTCGCGCCCATGAGCCGGGCGCAGTTCGGCATTGCCGTGCTGTGCATGCTGCTGGTGGTGGTGGGCTCGAACATCCTGGTGCAGGTGCCGCTGAACGACTGGCTGACCTGGGGCGGCCTGTCGTACCCGGTCGCGTTCCTGGTGACCGACGTGCTGAACCGCCGTTTCGGCCCGGCGGCCGCGCGGCGCGTGGCGTGGTTCGGCTTTGCGGCGGCGTTGGCGGTATCCGTCTGGGTGGCCTCGCCGCGCATCGCGCTGGCCTCGGGCCTGGCGTACATCTGCGCGCAACTGGTCGACATCCAGGTCTTCGATCGCCTGCGCGACCAGCGCTGGTGGCGCGCGCCGCTGGTGTCCGGGGTGCTGGGCGCGGTGCTGGATACGGCCGTGTTCTTCAGCGTGGCCTTTGCCGCCACCGGCGCGCCGTGGGTCACCTGGATGGCGGGCGACCTGGCGGTCAAGCTGGCGGTCAACATCAGCATGCTGGCGCCGTTCCGCGCGCTGATGTGGAACCTGGCCAAGCCGGCCAATGCCTGACGTTTTATTTTCGAAAATCGCGCTGGATTATTAACCCGATAATCATTATCCGTAAGACTCGCGTAAGTACTGTATTAAAACGCGAAATCAAACGGCGTATTAATGATTATTCATATAAATCACCCAGCATGATTTTCCCGCCGGCGCCAGTGGCTTTCCAAGGCGCCGGGCGGATTTCTCCTGCGTTTTCACGCACTTGTGACAGCAATGCGTCACGATTAAAAGTTTGCCGTGAAATATTGGGGATTACACGCAGTGACAGTATGTCTGCTTGCTTCCAGAATACCGCCCACACTGTGTTTTTGCCCAAGAAGCCGGCGACGGGCGATGCGGATTTCGGGGTATCCACCTGATAAGCCGGGTCGAACAGAGCCGCTCACAACCTTGCTGGAGAACTCCGCATGAAGTTTCTGCATCGCCTTACCCCGGTAGCTATGGCATTTGGGGCGCTTGCCCTGGCAGGTTCCGTGCACGCCGCCGATACGATCAAGATCGGCATCCCGCAACCCATGACGGGTCCCAACACCCAGTATGGCGACCAGATCCAGGCCGGCGCGCTGACGGCCATCGAGACCATCAACGCCAAGGGCGGCGTCAAGGGCAAGAAGCTCGAACCCATCCTGATCGACGACGGCTGCGAACCCAAGCAGGCCGTGCCGGCCGCCAACCGCGTGGTCAACTCCGGCGCCAAGTTCGCCGTGGCCCATGCGTGCTCGGGCGTGACCGTGGCCGCCGTGAACGTCTACGAACAGGAAGGCATCGTCGGCATCACGCCGGGCGCCACGTCGCCCCTGGTCACCGACACCATCAAGCCGCATTACTTCTTCCGCACGATCGGCCGCGACGACCAGCAAGGTCCGTACGCCGCCCGCTACATCGCCAATACCCTCAAGCCCAAGAAGGTCGCCGTGCTGCACGACAAGCAGACCTACGGTTCGGGCGTGGCCACCCAGGTCAAGGACACCCTGACCAAGGAAGGCGTGAACGTCGCGCTGTTCGAAGGCATCAACGTCGGCGACAGCGACTACTCGGCCATCATCACCAAGCTCAAGTCGGCCGGCGTCGACCTGGTCTACTTCGGCGGCTACCACCCCGAACTGGGCCTCTTGCTGCGCCAGTCGCGTGAACAGGGCCTGAAGGTCCAGTTCATGGGTCCGGAAGGCACGGCCAACCAGGACCTGGTGGCCATCGCCGGCCCGGCCATCGAAGGCCTGCTGGTCACGCTGCCGGCTGACTTCACCAAGCTGCCGGGCAACGAAAGCATCGTCAAGGCCTTCAAGGACGCCAAGCGCGATCCGGACGGCGCCTTCCAGATGCCGGCCTATGCCGCCGTCCAGATCCTGGCCGACAGCATCACCGCGGTGGGCGAAGACCCCGCCAAGGTGGCCGACTACATGCACAAGACCACCTTCAACACCGGCATCGGCAAGGTCGAGTACGACGCCAAGGGCGATCTGAAGAACTTCGAGTTCGCCGTTTACAAATGGGACAAGAACGGCAAGAAGACCCAGCTGTAAACTCCCGCGATTGTCGCCGGCGCGGTTGCCGGCGTGAAGGGCCTGTCGTTGTCGTTGTGCCGTAATCCGCGTAGCGATGCGCCAAAAGCGCTGTGCGGCCGGCAGGCGCTGACCACAGGCCCTTATAAAATACGCCCAGGTTTCCGGCTCCGGGTCTCTCTACCGGAGCCGGAACTATTTGGAGCAAGAGAAATAATGTCCGACCTCATACCCCAACTTACCCAGCAATTCTTCAATGGATTGTCTCTGGGCGCGATCTACGCGTTGATTGCCATCGGCTACACAATGGTCTACGGCATCATCGGTATGATCAACTTCGCTCACGGCGAAATCTACATGATCGGTGCCTATGTCGGCCTGGTCACCTTGACGGCCATCGGCACCGGTAGCGGCCTGCCGGTACCGTTCATCATCGCGGCCATGCTGCTCGTGGCCATCACCGTGACCGGCATCTACGGTTTCTCGGTCGAACGCGTGGCTTATCGCCCCGTGCGAGGCAGCCCCCGGCTGGTGGCGCTGATCTCGGCCATCGGCATGTCGATCTTCCTGCAGAACTGGGTGGCCCTGGGCCAGGGCGCGCGCGACATGGCGGTGCCGTCGCTGGTGTCCGGCGCCGTGCAGTTCCACATGGGTTCCGATTTCGATGTGACGGTGCCGTATTCGCGCATCATGATCATCGTGGTGACCGTGGTGCTGATGGTGGCCCTGACGCTGTTCATCAAGTATTCCCGCATGGGCCGCGCATCGCGCGCCTGCTCGCAGGACATGCACATGGCGAACCTGCTGGGCATCGACACCAACCGCGTGATCTCGTTCACGTTCGTGATGGGCGCGATCCTGGCGGCGGTGGGCGGCGTGCTGATCGCCATCACCATCGGCAAGCTCAATCCCTTCATCGGCTTCCTGGCCGGCATCAAGGCCTTCACGGCGGCGGTGCTGGGCGGCATCGGCAGCATCCCCGGCGCCATGCTGGGCGGCGTGTTGCTGGGCCTGGCCGAAACGTTCGCGGCAGCCTATATCTCGTCGCAGTACAAGGACATCGTGGCGTTTTCGCTGCTGGTCCTGATCCTGCTGTTCCGTCCCACCGGGCTGTTGGGCAAACCTGAGGTGGAAAAAGTCTGATGTCGAACAACAACCTGAAAAACGCCACGATGGCGGCGGTGCTGACCGCGGTCATCGTCACCCCCGTCTTCGGCCTGCAACTGATCCGCCAGGGCGCCCGCACGTCGATGGAATCGCACTGGTCGCTGGTGGCGCTGGCCGCCGCGGTCGTGTTCGTGTTCCAGCTGCTGCGTCCCTGGATCGCCAAGCCGTTCCAGAAATTGAAGACGGGCCTGCCGACGCTGCCGTCGGCGCCGGCCAAGAGCAACAAGCTGCTGATGTTCCTGATCCTGGCGGTGGCGGTCACCTGGCCGTTCTTCGCGGGGCGCAGTTCGGTGGACATCGCCACGCTGGTGCTGATCTACGTGATGCTGGGCCTGGGCCTGAACATCGTGGTGGGTTTTGCCGGGCTGCTGGACCTGGGCTTCGTGGGCTTTTATGCCGTGGGCGCCTATACCTACGCCTTGCTGTACCACTGGGGCGGCTGGAGCTTCTGGGAAGCGCTGCCGTTCTCGGGCGCGATGGCCGCCTTGTTCGGCTTCGTGCTGGGCTTTCCGGTGCTGCGCCTGCGCGGCGACTACCTGGCGATCGTGACGCTGGGCTTCGGCGAAATGATCCGCTTGCTGCTGATCAACCTGAACACGCTGACGGGCGGCCCGGACGGTATCTCGGGCATTCCGAAGCCGTCGGTGTTCGGCCTGGAAATGACGCGCCGCGCCAGTACGGAAGGGGGCACGACGTTCCATGATTTCTTCGGCCTGACGTTCCAGAACCAGCACATGGTGATCTATCTGTACATGATGGCGCTATTGCTGGCGCTGGTGACGCTGTTCGTCTCGACGCGCCTGATCCGCATGCCGGTCGGCCGCGCCTGGGAAGCGCTGCGCGAGGACGAGATCGCCTGCCGTTCGCTGGGGCTGAACCCGACCCGCATCAAGCTGTCCGCGTTCACGCTGGGCGCGACCTTCGCCGGTTTCGGCGGTGCGTTCTTCGCGGCCCGCCAGGGCATGGTGAACCCGGAATCCTTCACCTTCATCGAGTCGGCGCTGATCCTGGCGATCGTGGTGCTGGGTGGCATGGGGTCGCAGGTGGGCGTGATTCTCGCGGCCGTCCTGCTGACGGTGCTGCCCGAGCTGGCGCGCGAGTTCGCCGAGTACCGGATGCTGATGTTCGGCCTGGTGATGGTATTGATGATGATGTGGCGTCCGCAGGGGTTGTTGCCCATGAAGCGTCCCCACGTGGAGCTGGCTAAATGAGCGAGGCATTGCTGAAGGTATCCGGACTGACCATGCGATTCGGCGGCCTGTTGGCCGTGGACAGCGTGGCGTTCGAAGTCAAATCCGACGAGGTGTTCGCCATCATCGGCCCGAACGGGGCCGGCAAGACCACGGTGTTCAACTGCGTGGGCGGTTTCTACGCGCCGACGGCGGGCGATATCGTGATGGACGGCAAGTCCATCACGGGCCTGCCCAGCCACAAGGTGGCGCGCCACGGGCTGGTGCGCACGTTCCAGAACGTGCGGCTGTTCAAGCAGCTGACGGTGCTGGAGAACCTGCTGGTGGCGCAGCATACGCAGGTGGAGTCGCGGCTGTTGCCGGGGCTGCTCAAGCTGAAGTCCTACCGCCAGTCGGAAGCCGATGCGCTGGCGCGCGCGGCGCAGTGGCTGGATTTCATGGGGCTGCGCGAGTATGCGAACCGCGAGGCAGGCAATCTGGCCTACGGCCACCAGCGCCGGCTTGAGATCGCGCGCTGCATGATCACGAAGCCGCGCCTGTTGATGCTGGACGAGCCGGCGGCGGGGCTGAACCCGCAGGAAAAGCGCGATCTGCAGTCGCTGATCGACCAGCTGCGCCGCGAGTTCGGCGTGGCGGTGCTGCTGATCGAGCACGATATGAGCCTGATCATGGGCATTTCGGACCGCATTCTGGTGATGGAGCACGGCAAGCCGATTACGACCGGCACCCCCGAGCAGGTGCGCAACGACGAGCGCGTCATCAAGGCGTATCTGGGGGAGGAATGATGCTTAAGCTGGAAAACATACACACGTTCTACGGCGCGATCCAGGCGCTGAACGGGGTGTCGGTGGATGTGAACAAGGGCGAGATCGTGACGTTGATCGGCGCGAACGGCGCGGGCAAGACGACGTTGCTGATGACGGTCTGCGGGAATCCGCGCGCCCGTGAAGGCAAGATCACGTTCGAAGGCGAGGACATCACGAACCGGGATACCCACCACATCATGCGCAATGGCATCGCCATTTCGCCGGAAGGGCGGCGGGTGTTCAAGGACCTGACGGTGGCCGAGAACCTGATGATGGGCGGCTTTTTCCTGAAGCGGGACGAGATCCAGGCGGGCATCGAGCACGTGTATGGGCTGTTTCCGCGGCTGAAGGAACGCGCGGCGCAGCGGGCGGGGCTGATGTCGGGGGGCGAGCAGCAGATGCTGGCGATCGGGCGGGCGTTGATGACGCGGCCTCGGTTGTTGCTGCTGGACGAGCCGACGCTGGGGTTGGCGCCGCTGGTGATTGCGCAGATTTTCGACATCATTCGTGAGATCCGGGAGCAGGGCGTGACGGTGTTCCTGGTTGAGCAGAATGCGAACAAGGCGCTGCAGGTGGCGGATCGTGGATACGTGTTGGAGAACGGGCGGGTGGTGCTTCAGGATACTGGGGCGAACTTGCTGGTGAACGATCAGGTTCGGAAGGCTTATCTGGGCGGCTGATTTTTTTGCTTTTGGTTTATTCCCCGCGAAGGGAAATTGGGCGTATCTCGTGAGAGTGCGCCTTTTTTTTGCTTGTTTGGTGTGTTGCGTTCGGATCTTCGTAGGTCGCCCTGGGTGGCCGGCGTACCCCGATCGCGCGCCAACGATTGCGGTCCGGAGCCTTCGCTCCGGACTGGCCTCGGCGGCCCCCCCCTGCGTCATCCTCGTCCAGGCCTTCGGCCTTCCCTACGGATTCCCTTGGGCGCATCGACGGCGCGCGATCGGGGTACGCCGGCCACCCAGGGCTGCGGGTTTCGAGGTTTGTCGCGCTGCTGGACCGAGGGGCGCGCGGGGGATTTGCGTTGCCCGCCGGGACTGGCCGCGCGGGCGGCCAGCTCCCGGCATACGTTTCGTCGGGCGTCGTGGCGCTGGTCGCTGCGCGATTGCATGTGGTGGGTGTGGCGGGGAAGAGCAGAGTTTGGGGGGGGTTGTTGCGGCGCCTTCGGGGGGGGGGGGGGCGGTGGCCTGCGGCCGGCTGGGAAGGTCGGTGGCTTACGCGGCCTGCGGGCGTGGGCCGCAGGCCGTTTGCGTCAGGCCGCGATGCGTTGCTCGGGCTGGTCGGCGAGGTAGTGCGCGATGGCGGCGCGAGCGAGGGCGTCGATCGAGTCGGTCAGCGTGATGCCCAGGGTGGGGCGTAGCGCGTGGGGCACGGCCAGGGGGAGTTCGGTGCAGCCCAGGACGACGGCGTCGGCGCCGCGGGCCTTCAGGCGGGCGATGCCGTCGGCGGCGGGGGCGTAGGCGGCTTCCAGGCGGTTGCCTTTGACGGCGCGGATCGAGGCCATGCAGAAGCGTTCGACTTCGTCGTCGTCGGGGACGAGGCACTCGTAGCCTTCGGCTTCGAGGTGGCGCTGGTACAGGCCGAGCTTGAGCGTGGCGGCGGTGCCCATGAGGCCGATGCGGCCTGTGGGCAGGCCGAGGCGGCGCAGGTCGTCGATGACGGCGCGGATGATGTGCAGGACCGGGCGCTGGGTGGACGCGGCGATGTCGTCGTACCAGAGGTGGGCGGTGTTGCAGGGGATGGCGATGAGCTGGGCGCCGGCGCGTTCGAGGAAGCGTACGCCTTCGACCATGTAGGGCAGGGGATTTTCGCCGCCGGCCATGTAGGCGCTGGAACGATCGGGGATGCGGGGATCGTTGCGCAGCAGGGTGGGGATGTGTTGCTGGTCCGCGTCGGCGGGGGTGAGCGCCGCGAGGCGGAGCGCGAAGGCGGCGCCGGCCATGGGGCCCATGCCGCCCAGAACACCCAGGTAACAGCCCTGGGAATAGCTATTCACTTTGTTGACTCCAAGGTATTGCATTCCCGGGCGACAGAACCTGGCCCGGGCGTTCGGTGCCGGTTCGTTCCCCGTCCCACACGGGTTTGCCGTTGACCCACACGTGGTGGATGCCGCGGCTTGCCTGAATGGGAGCTGAAAAAGTGGCCGTGTCTGTGACGTTGGCGGGATCGAACAGCACCAGGTCAGCATGATACCCCTCGCGCAGCAGGCCGCGCCCGGCCAGGCCGTATTGGGTGGCGGCGAGACCGGTCATTTTGTGGATGGCGGCTTCGAGGGAGAGCAGGCGTTGTTCGCGCACCAGGGTGCGCAGCACGTTGGTGAAGGTGCCCCATTGGCGCGGGTGGGGATGGGGGTCGAAGGGCAGGCCGTCGGAGCCGACCATGGTGAGCGGGTGGCTGAAGATGCGGTTGACGTCGGCGGGGTCCATCAGGAAGTAGATGGCGCCGGCGGGGGCCAGGCGGGCGAGGGCGGCTTCGTCGTCCAGGCCGAGTTCTTCCATGACGTCGCTGAAGTCGCGGCCGGTGGCGGCGGGGTAGCCTTTGGACCAGGTGATCAGGGTGCGGCTGGCCAGGCGGGCGCGGTCCAGGCGCAGCATGGTGGAGGTGGCCGGGTAGGGGTGGCAGTCCAGGCAGACGGGCTGGGCGGCGGCGGCGCGGCTGATGAGGTCCAGGGTTTCGCGGCTGCGGCCGTGGTTGCGTTCGCCGGCGAGCTTGTGGTGCGAGAAGACGACGCGGCAGTCGAGTTCGCGGCCGATGAGCAAAGCCTCTTCCATGGCCGGGACGATGTGGTCGGCTTCGTCGCGCAGGTGGGTGGCGTATAGGGCGCCGGCGCGGCCGCGCAGGGGTTGGCAGACGTCGATGATTTCGTCGGTGGGCGCGGCGCTGGCGGGCGGGTAGAAGGTGCCGGTGGACACGCCGAAGGCGCCGGCGTCCAGGGCCTCTTGCAAGAGGGCGCGCATGGCCTGGCGTTCGGCGTCGTTGGCGGGGCGCGAGGTGTCGTCCATGACGGCGACACGCAGGGTGGTGTGGCCGACGAGCGGGATGACGTTGACGGCGGCGGGGGTGTCGGCCAGGGCGTCGATCCAGGCGCGGAAGGTGGGGTAGTGGAACAGCTCGGTGGGGCCGAGCAGGTCCAGGGGCTGGGGAATGTCCTGGCGCGACAGGGGCGCGAGGCTGATGCCGCAGTTGCCGGTGACGACGGTGGTGATGCCTTGGGAGACCTTGGGCAGCATGTCGGGATGCGCCAGCAGGTAGCCGTCGTCGTGGGTGTGCGAGTCGATGAAGCCGGGCGCGAGCGCCAGGCCGGCGGCAGCGATGACGGGCACGCCGGGCGGGTGGTCGAAGGCGCCCACGGCCGCGATGCGGCCGTCCCGCACGGCCAGGTCGCCCTGGCGGGCGGGGCCGCCCGTGCCGTCGATCAGCGTGGCGCCCGCCACGATGAAGTCGGCCTGCAAGGCGTTGCGGTCCTTGCGGGAGGAAGCGGCGGGGGCGCGATCGGTCATGGAGCGGTCGGTCATGGGCGGTGGGACGGGGTCAGTCCAGTTTTTCGATGCCGGCGGATTCGATGATCTGCTTCCACTTGGCGGTTTCGCGGTCGATCAGCTGCTTGAATTCGTCGGGCGAACCGGTGGCGGGCACGGCGCCCAGGGTTTCGAGGCCGGTGCGCACTTCGGGGGCCTGCAGGGCTTTCTGGATGTCGGCGTTGAGCTTGGCGACGACGTCGGGCGGGGTGCCCTTGGGGGCGACGACGCCGCCCCAGGCCACGGTTTCATAGCCCTTCAGGCCGGCTTCGTCCAGGGTGGGCACGTCGGGCATGAGCGCCAGGCGTTTCAGGCTGCTTACGCCGATGGCGCGGACCTTGCCGCTCTTGACGAGCGGCGCGGCTTCGGAGGTGTTGACGAACAGGTAGTCCAGGCGGCCGCCGAGCAGGTCCTGGATGGCGGCGGGGCCGCCGTTGTAGGGGATGAACATGACGTCGACTTTCGCCATGCTCTTGAAGAGTTCGCCGCCCATGTGGCCGGTGGTGCCGACGCCGGAGGCGCCGTAGGACAGGCGGCCGGGTTCCTTGCGGGCGCGGTCGATCAGGTCCTGCACGCTCTTGACGGGCGAGTCGGCGGGGACGATCAGGGCGTTGTACAGGTCGAACATGTGGGCGACGGGGGCCAGGTCCTGGTCGACGTCGTAGGGCAGGCGCTTGAAGAGCGAGCGGTTGACCGCCAGCGTGTTGATGTTGCCGTAGCCGACGGTGTAGCCGTCGGCGGCGGCGCGCTTGACCAGGGCGATGCCGATGTTGCCGGCGGCGCCGGGGCGGTTTTCGACGACCAGGGTGGCGCCGGTGTTCTTGGACAGCTGGGTGGTGATCAGGCGCGACAGCACGTCGGGCGAGCCGCCGGCGGCGGACGGCACGATGAAGGTGATGGGCTTGTCGGGATAGGCGCCGGCGAGCGCGCTGCCGGCAAAGGTGGCGGTCAGTGCCAGGGCGGCGAGGCTGCGGAAAACAGAGCGTTGCATGGTGGATTCCCCTTGTTTTGTTGTGTGGAGGCGGGCAGATTAGCACCGGCTTTGCCGCAGTGCGTCATCGAAAAATGTCGAAAACCTATAATCCGCCGTTATCGATGCTTGTGATGTCCAGGGCCCGTCCGAGGCCCTTTAGCTTGAACAGGTCCAAGGGGAAAAAATGGATGCCGACGCCTTTGTCGACGAGGTCGGGCCCAGTGCCGGCCGGCCGTTGAACCTGCGCCAGATCGAAGTGTTTCGCGCCATCATGATGGCCGGCTCGATCAGCGGCGCGGGTCGCATGCTGCATGTGTCGCAGCCGGCCGTGAGCCGGGTGCTGGCGTTGACCGAAAGCCGGCTGGGCTATCGGCTGTTCGAACGCGTGAAAAGTCGCTTGTCGCCCACCGCCGAGGCGCGGCGGCTGTATGCCGAGGTCGAGCAGGTGTATGGCGGCATCGAGCGGGTGAACGACCTGGCGGCCAGCCTGGGGCAGTCGGGGGCGGGCATGCTGAAGGTGGTGGCCAGCGCCAGCTACGGGCAGCGCCTGGTGCCGCTGGCGCTGGGGCGCTTTCGCGACCGCAATGCGGATGCGCGGGTGGACTACCGCAGCGTCACGTTCGATGAACTGGCGGCGTATTTCCTGTCGGGCCAGGCGGATATCGGCATTTCGATGCAGCCGCCCGACCATCCCAACCTGACGTCGGTGAAGCTGGCCACCGTGCCGGTGATCTGCGCGCTGCCCAAGGGGCATCCGCTGGCGGATCACGCGGTGGTGCATCCCGAAGACTTCGTGTCGGCGGCCTGGATCGGCTATCCGCGCGATACGCCGCTGGGGCGCGCGTTGCAGTCGTTCTTCGGCGCCGGTCCGGCGTGCGCGGCGGCGGTGGAGGTGCATTCGCCGGTCACGGCGTGTTCATTCGTGCAGCAGGGGCTGGGGCCGGCGCTGGTGGATGCCTGGTGCGTGTCGCAGGACCAGACCGAGCACATGGTGCTGCGGCCGATTGCGCCGGCCGCCAGCGTCGAGGTGTGGGCGACGCACTCGAACCTGAGCGCGCCGCCCTTGCTGGCGCGGCGTTTCCTGGCTGCCGTGAAGAAGGTGCTGGAAACCGCCGCGCCGGTGTGATTACTCCAGGCCTTCGGCCTTGAGCGCGGCCTTGACGCCGCTGTTTTCCTGCATGCGCGCAAAGAACGCGGCCAGGTGGTCTTGCCCCGACAGGTCGACCTGCTTGGCGTGGGCCCAGCGCAGCACGACGTACAGGTAGGCGTCGGCCACCGACGGTTCGGCGCCGGCCAGGTAGGGCTTGTTGCCGAGCTGGGCGTCGAGCAGGGCGAACAGGCGGGTCAGCTGCTTGGACGCCGAGGCGGCCAGCTCGCGCTGGGGGCCTTCGTCGTTCAGGTAGCGCTGGGCGCCGAAGATCATCGAGAATGTCTTGTGGATGTCCGAGTTGATGAAGCCCAGCCAGCGGCGCACGTCGGCGCGCGAACGGGCAGAGCCGTCGCCCAGCAGCTTGCTTTGCGGGGCCTGTTCGGCCAGGTATTCGAGAATGGCGATGTTCTGGGTCAGGGCGAAGTCGCCATCGACCAGCGCGGGCACGGCGCCCAGCGGGTTGACCTTCAGGAACTCGGGGCCCTTCAATTCGTCGCGGCTGAGCTTGTGGGTGTCGTAGGGCTTGCCGATCCATTCCAGGACGATGTGGGACGCGAGCGAGCACGCGCCGGGCATGTAGTACAGTTTCATGTAAGGTTGACTCCTTGGAGAAAGAGCGGAAGCCGCCGCTCTTTGCGCCTATGGTACGCCACCGCCGCGTACCGTCGCACCCCACACAGCCGCCGGAGACGTCCATGCCGCAACGCCTGTCCGCGACTCGTCGCGCCTTGTCTGTTCTTGTCTTTACGTCTGCCTTGGCCGGTTCCGCGTGGTGCGCGGGCAGTGCCTGGGCCACCCCCGCCAAAAGTCCCGATCAACCGCCCGCCGTGGCCGCGCAGGTCACTGTCGTGGTGGGCGGCTTGTCCAATCCCTGGTCGATGGCTTTTCTGCCCGAAGGCGGGATGCTGATCACCGAACGCGCCGGCAGCCTGCGGCTGCTGCGCACGCCGGGCGGCCTGTCCAAGCCCTTGACGGGGGTGCCCAAGGTGGCCGCGCAAGGCCAGGGAGGGCTGCTGGATGTGGCGTTGTCGCCGGATTTCGCGCAGGACCGCTATGTGTACCTGTCATATGCCGAGTCCGACGGCAAGCGCAGCGGCACCGCGGTGGGCCGCGGCAAGCTGGCGGCCGATGGCAGCGGGCTGGAAGATTTCAAGGTGCTGTTCCGGCAAGCCCCCAAGCTGTCCGAGGGCCTGCATTTCGGTTCGCGCCTGGTGTTCGACGGCAAGGGCTATCTGTTCATCTCGCTGGGCGAGAACAACCAGCGCCCGACCGCGCAAGACCTGGACAAGCTGCAAGGCAAGGTGGTGCGGCTGAAGGTGGATGGCTCGGTGCCGACCGACAACCCCTTCGTGGGCCAGGCCGGCGCGCGGCCCGAGATCTGGTCGTACGGCCATCGCAACCCGCAGGGCATGGCGCTCAACCCCTGGACCGGCGCGCTGTGGGAAAACGAACACGGGCCGCGCGGCGGCGATGAAATCAACCTGGTGCAGCCGGGCAAGAACTACGGCTGGCCGCTGGCGACCTACGGCATCAACTATTCGGGCCAGCCCATCCCCGAGGCCAAGGGCGATACGCTGCCGGGCATGGAGCCGCCGCTGTACTGGTGGGCCAAGTCGCCGGCGATCAGCGGCATGGCGTTCTACAACGCCGACCGCTTTCCGGCCTGGCGCCATTCGCTGTTCATCGGCGCGCTGGCGAACCAGAACCTGATCCGCCTGACGCTGGATGGCGACAAGGTGGTGGCCGAAGAACAGTTGCTGGTCGACCGCAAGGCCCGTATCCGCGATGTGCGGCAAGGGCCGGACGGCTATGTGTACGTACTGACGGATGCGTCGCCGGGTCAGCTGCTGCGGCTGGCCCCGGCGCCTACGGGAGGATGATGGCCATGAAGACCTATGAGTTGATCGGTTCGCTGGGCTGCGGTTCGGCGGTCGTCGAGGCGGCGCTGGCGCTGGCCAACGTGCCCCACACGCTGACGGACGTGCCCTACCTGAAGCCGGGGGCCGAGCGCGACCGGCTGCTGCACCTGAATCCGCTGGGCCAGGTGCCGACGCTGATCACGCCCGACGGCGAGGTGATGACGGAAAGCGCGGCGATGGTGCTGCACCTGCATGACGTGGCGCCGCAGGCGGGCCTGGCACCGGCGGCCGACCAGCCCGAACGCGCGCATTTCCTGAATCTGCTGTTGCGGCTGGTGGCAGCGGTCTATCCGACGTTCACGTTCGGCGACGACCCGTCGCAATGGACCACGCCGGGGGCGCCGGCCGATCTGTTGCGCGAGCGCATCCATACGCGGCGGGCGGAACTCTGGCTGGAACTGGAGCGCCAGGCCGGCACGCCGCACATGCTGGGCCGCCGCTTTTCGGCGCTGGACCTGTATGTCGCGGTGATGACGCATTGGCGACCGGGCCTGGCCTGGTTCGAGGCGAACTGCCCGGCGCTGACGGCGGTGGCGCGTCAGGCCGCGCGGGAACCCAATGTGGCGCGGGTGCTCAAGCGCAACTTCCCGCCGTTGACGGAGTAGCCCTCTTGCGATCGGCAGCGGCGGTTCAGGTCGCTGCCGGTCATCCTTGATGACGATGTCGTTGCGCTACGCCTTGTTGCGTTGCTTGCGCGAGCCATGCGCTTCGCGCAGCGCGATGTACACGCCGCTGCCGGCGATGAACAGCGCGCCCAGGTAGGCATAGGCGTCCGGCGCTTCGCGCCAGAAGATCCAGCCGAGCAAGGTGGCCCAGATCAATCCGGTGTAGTCGAACGGGGCCACGACGGAGGCGGGCGCGATGCGAAAGCCCTGGGTGATGAGGGCCAGTCCCAAGGTGCTGAAGAGCGCCACGGCGGCGAAGTACGGCAGGTCGGCCAGGGCCGGCGTGTGCCAGACCCAGGGCAACGCGACGGCGCTGCACACCAATTGCCCTGCGACGATGTAGAAGGTGGTGGTGAGCATGCCTTCGCCGCGGCTGATGCCGCGCGCGGTGATCATCATGACGGCGTAGAGCAGCGCGGTGGTCAGCGGCAGCAGGGTGGCAGCCTGGAAGGCGTCGGTGCCGGGGCGCACGATGATGAGCACGCCGGCAAAGCCGGCCAGCACGGCCAGCCAGCGCTTGCCGTCGACGCGCTCTTTCAGGATCAGCACGGACAGGGCGGTGACGAACAGGGGCGCGGCAAAGGCGATGGCGGTGGCCTCGGCCAGCGGCAGGGCGCGCAATCCCAGGTAGAAGCAACAGGCCGAGATGACGTTGATGGCGCCGCGGGTCAGGTGCAGGCCGGGGTGCGCGGTGCGCAGCACGCGGCGACCGCCCAGGCTGATGGCGAGCGCGGTGACGAAGGGCAGGGCGATGAGGGCGCGCAGGAACAGGATCTGCAGCGGGTTGTAGTTCGTGCCGAGCCATTTGGCGTTGGCGTCGCTGAGGGTGAGGAAGAAGATGCCGCCGATGACGCAGGCGATGCCGGCGGCGGCGGAATGATTGCGGGTGGCGGGAAAGACGGTGGCGGAAGACATCGGGGTTCAGCGGGGGCGGCGGTGTTGCAACCGCCTGGGGTGATGCGGGGCAGGTGAATCAGGGTTGGGCGCGGTAGGCGGCCAGGGCGACCATGGCCCAGGCGGCAAGGAAGGCGGCGCCGCCCAGGGGGGTGATGGCGCCGAGCCAGTGCGTGCCGGTGAGGGTCAAGGTGTAGAGGCTACCTGAAAACAGGACGATGCCGATGAACATGACGATGCCGGCGGCGGACAGCAGGGGGGAACCGTAGCGGGCGCCGAGCAGGGCGATGATGAAGAGGCCGAGGCCGTGGATGAGGTGATACAGGACGCCGGTTTGCCAGACGGAGAGCAGCTCGGGGGTGACCAGGCGCTTCAGGCCATGGGCGCCGAATGCGCCGGCACCTACCGCTACCAGCAGGTTCAGGGCCGCTAGGATGGTTAGCTGGCGGTCGGTCATGCTTTTTCCTTTTTCTGGGGAGCTGGGCTTTGGGTTCCTATGATAGGCGGAAATGTTGTTTGGTTCTTTTTTTGGGGCTTGCGTTGGGGTGTGCTTCGTAGGTCGTCCGTCGGGCGGCGAGTGTCTGGGTGCGTGGTGCTGCTAGACCGAGTGGGGTGGGCGAGGGGTGCGGGGCCCGCTTCGTGCCGGCCGCGCGGGCGGCCTTACGAAGCTTACGCATTGTGGGGCGTCGGGGCGGTGTGCGCTGCGCGCGGGTGGGGAGTGAGTGGGAGGGGTGTGCTTCTTGGTGCGCTTGATGCTGTGCTCGATTGGCGGCTGGCGTGCGTCTTGTGGACTTCTCTTTGGCAGGGGAGCTGATTGGTGAAGGTGCCGCGGCGAATTTGCCGCGGCGGTTGGGGGTCAGTCCACGGTCAGGACGGCGCGGCCTACGACCTTGCCGGCGCGTAGCGAGGCCAGGACGGTGTCGGCGTCTTTCAGGGGGTGGCGGTGCACGGGCATGGGGGGGACTTTGCCGGTGCGGACCAGGGTCATCAGTTCGCGTAGTTCGGCGAGGTTGCCGACGTAGCTGCCGATGATGGAGAGGGCCTTCATGGGGATGAGGGCGATGGGCCAGGACGAGGCGCCGCCGAAGAGGCCGACGATGATGAGTTTGCCCCCCTTGGTGAGGAAGTCGAAGGCGAGGGAGGTGGTGGCGGGGGCGCCGACGAGGTCGATGGCGGCTTGCAGGGGTTTGCCGCCGGCGGCCTTGAGGATTTGCTGGGCGGCGTCGGGGGCGGCGCCGTCGATGGCGGCTAGGGCGCCGGCTTCGAGGGCGGCCTGGCGTTTGGCGGGGTCGATGTCGACGATGATGCCGCCTTTGCCGCCCAGGGCCTTGATGAGGGTGAGGCTCATGAGGCCCAGGCCGCCGGCGCCGAAGATGACGACGGGGTGCTCGCGGTAGACGGCTTCGCCGATTTTCTTCAGGGCGGAGTAGGTGGTGAGGCCGGAGCAGGCGTAGGGGGCGATCTGGGCGGGGTCGAGGTCGCCGATGTCGATGAGGTAGCGCGGGTGCGGCACCAGGATGTGGTCGGCGTAGCCGCCGGCGCGGTGTACGCCCAGGCAGGCGGGGGCGGTGCAGTGGTTTTCCTGGCCCGAGAGGCAGGTGGGGCAGGTGCCGCAGCCGATCCAGGGGTAGACGAGGTAGTTGCCGCCGGGGGCGGCGCCCTGGGCGTCGGGGCCGGCGGCGACGATGCTGCCGACGGTTTCGTGGCCCATGGTCAGGGGCAGGGAGACGCCGCGGTCTTTCAGTGACAGGGTGCGGCCCTGGCCGAGGTCGTAGCCGCCTTCCCACAAGTGGATGTCGCTATGGCAGACGCCGGCGGCGCGGACCTTGAGCAGTACCTGCGTGCCTTGGGGCACGGGGGTGGGCGGATCCATTTCCTGCAGGGGCTCGCGGAAGTTGACGACGCAATAGCACTTCATGATGTCTCCTCGTGGGATGGGCTTATTTCTTGACCAGGGGGCATTCGCTGTCGGCCAGCGACACGAACACCCTGTCGCCGGGCACCGTGGACAGGATGCGGTAGAAGTCGCCGGGGTATTTGGAGTCGGCCGGCTTTTTCACTTCGACCAGATACAGGTCCATGATGACGCGTCCGTCTTCGGGGCGGATGTGGGCATTCTTGATCAGTTTGGTGGTGATGGGCAACTCGCGCATCTTCTGGTTGACGATTGCGCCGTCGAAGGTGCCTGCGGCCTGGGCGGCCTGCAGGTAGTGGGTGGTGGCGACGTAGCTCAGGGCCTGCACGATGGACGGCGGGCGGGTCACGCCCATTTTCTTCTGCCAGCGGCGGGTCCATTCGCGGGTGTCGTCGTCGGCGTCCCAGTAAAAGCCGGTGGGAAAGGTCAGGCCCTGGGCGACGGGCAGGCCCATGGCTTGCACGTCGTTGATGAAGGTCAGGAAGGTCAGGAGGCGCTGCTTGCCGCCGGTCAGGCCGAATTCCTGGGCTTGCTTGATGAGGTTGACCAGATCGCCGCCCGCGCTGGCCAGGCCGACGACGTCGGCCTTGGAGGATTGCGCCTGCACCAGGAACGAGGCGAAGTCCATGGCGCCCAGGGGATGGCGGGTACTGCCGACGACCTTGCCGCCGGCGGCCTCGACGAAGCGGCTGGCGTTGGCTTCGAGGGATTTGCCGAAGACGTAGTCGGTGGTGATGAAGTACCAGGACTTGCCGCCGTTTTCGACGACGCTTTTGACCACCGCATTGGCCAGGGCGTAGGTGTCGGGCGCCCACTGGGTGCTGAGGAGGCTGCACTGTTTGCCGCTGAAGTCGCCCGCGAAGCCGCCGCTGATGAGGGCGGTGCCGCCTTTTTCGCGCGCCACGCCTTGCGCGGCCAGGCCCGCCGAGCTGGCGCCGCCATCCACTACCGCGACCAGGCCCTGGGTGTCGAACCAGCGCCGCACCAGGGCCGAGGCGACGTCGGCCTTGTTCTGGTTGTCGGCGCCGATGACTTCGACGGTTTTGGCGGCGGCCTTGCCGCCGAAGTCTTCGACGGCCATGCGCACGGCCATTTCCGAGCCCAGGCCGCCCAGGTCGGAATAGATGCCGGACCGGTCGTTGGAGACGCCCAGCCGGACGACATCGCTTTGGGCCTGAACGGCGCAGGTGGCGAGCAGGGCGGCCGCGGCCGTCCACAAGGAGTTGATGCGCATCTGTCTGTCTCCAGGGTCCGCCGTGCGGACCGGCGTTTGCATTGTTGGAATGGACGCGAATACGAAGGCGAGGGCGGCCGGTGCTCCAACCGGCTGAATTTGTTTTCTTGTTAAGGAATAAAAATTCCTGTGCAAGAAGTTAAGTTTTCATATGTGAAAGGTCAATGGGTGGATTGCCTAGGTGGGGGCGTGCGCGGGCCGCTTGCCGGGCGCGAACACGGCAGGCCAAAGAAAGGAAGGCGGATGCGGCGGGCGGAAGACGTGCGCGACGGCAGTCTTCAAAGGCTGGCGGCCCGCGCCGCCCGCCCTTGAGAACGGAGGATCAGCTGCCGCGTCGCACCAGCGTCGACTTGCCGAACAGGCTTTCGATCAGGTCCACGGCCAGGTCGGCCGTCTTGTTGCGCACGTCGAAGGCGGGGTTCAGTTCCACCACGTCCAGCGAACGCATGAGGCCGGTGTCGGCGATCATTTCCATGCACAGCTGGGCTTCGCGATAGGTGGGGCCGCCCATGACGGTGGTGCCGACGCCGGGGGCGATCTCGGGGTCGAGGAAGTCGACGTCGAAGCTCACGTGCAGGTGGGTGTCGTCGTCCAGCCCGGCCAGCGCAGCCTGCATGGTGGCGCGCATGCCCATCTCGTCCAGGTAGCGCATGTCGAACACTTCCAGGCCGGCCTGGTGCACCAGGCGCTTTTCGCCATCGTCGACGCTGCGGATGCCGATCTGGCGCACCCACGACGGATCGATGTCGGGCGTCTGGCCGGACATGCCGGTGATTTCCGCGGGACCGTGGCCGCACAGGCAGGCGACCGGCATGCCGTGGATGTTGCCGGTGGGCGTCAGCGTGTTGGTGTTGAAGTCGGTGTGGGCGTCCAGCCACAGCACGCGCAGCTTCTTGCCGGCGGCGCGGCAATGGCGCGCCACGGCGCTGATCGAGCCGATGCCCAGGCAATGATCGCCGCCCAGCAGGATGGGCAGGTGGCCCTGGGCCAGCGCGTCGTACACGGCGTCGTGCACGGCCTGGTTCCAGGCGGTGACCTCGGCCAGGTGGCGGTAGCCGTCCACGGGCGGCTGCCATGGGTTGGCCGGACCGTACAGGTTGCCCTGGTCGGTGACGGCAAAGCCCTGGGCTTCGATGACCGGCCCGATGCCGGCCACGCGCAGCGCTTCGGGGCCCATCGACGCGCCGCGCGCGCCCGCGCCGATGTCGGTGGGGGCGCCGATGAGGGTGACGTGGGGGGGCAGGGAGGGGGTGTTTGGCAAGGTCTGGCTCCGTGAAGCTGGGGTCAGGGGCGCCCAGGGAAGGCGGCGGTGGCGTCGAGTGTAGCGCCGTCGGGCGGCGTCATTGCCCTGGCAGTGGGCGGGCTTTTGCCCTGGGCGGGGCGAGGCTGCGGCACAATAGCGTCCACCCCCCCGCGCCGATGGCCGTTTTTTACCGGACGATTCCATGTTCCAGCAATCCGTGTTCCTGACTCTGGCGCGCCGCGCCGTGGCCGCGCTGGCCCTGGCCGGCCTGACCGTCCTGGCGCCGGCCCAGGCCGCCGACAAGCCGCTGCGCATCGGCGTGATCCCCAGCGTGGCCAATGCCGCCACCGAGCTGGCCGTCGCCGAGGCGCGCAAGCAGGGCCTGGAGGTGCAACTGGTGGAATTCAACGATTGGGTGCTGCCCAACATCGCGGTGGCCGACGGCTCGGTGGACGCCAACTTCTTTCAGCACGAGCCCTTCCTGCAATTGTTCAACGCACGGCGCGGCGCCAACCTGACGCCGATCGCCTACGGCTATTCGACCACCATCGGCCTCTTTTCCAAGAAGCTCAAGAAGGGCGAACCGCTGCCCGAAGGCGCCACCATCGCGGTGCCCAACGACCCGGTCAACACGGGCCGCGCCTTGCTGCTGCTGGAATCCATCGGCCTGATCAAGCTGAAACCCGGCGTGGCGCACCAGGCCACGCTGCAAGACGTCACGGTCAACCCCAAGCGGTTGAAGTTCGTGCCGATCGAAGGCTCGCAATCGGCGCGCACGTTCGATGACGTCACGGCCTCGGTGACCTACACCACGTTTGCCAAGCAGGCCGGCCTGGATGAAAAGGACGGGCTGGCGTTCGACAATACCGACCCCACCAACGTGCGCCGATACGCCATCCGCTGGGTGGCCCTGCCTGAACGCGCCTCGGATCCGCGTCTGTTGAAGTTCATTGCCATCTACCAGCAGTCGGCCGAGGTCAAGGCCAAGCTGCGCAGCCTGTATGGCGACCTGATCGCGTTCCCTTGGTAGCTGGGCGTCGGCAGCATGACTGCTGGCGGGGCGCGGCAGGGCATGGCGGGCGAAGGGGGCCGAACCCGCGGGCGCCGCGCCTTGACGATTCTTGGCAGTCGGGTAGCAGATTGAAACGTATACTTGCCGCGCTTTGCCGCCCTGTGCCCTTGTCCAGGCGTAGGATGCCCACGCGGCCAGTGCGCGCCGCCTTTCCCCGACTGCGAACCCATGCGACTCGTTTCATCGAAAGACGCTCTGATTTCGCCGCAGCCGCGCGCCGAGGCAGCCCGTCCGGACGCCGCGCAGGCGCTGCCGCCCGCCGTTGACCCCGCGCCGACCGGCGGCGATGCCCGCGACGCCGAGCTGCGGCGCCTGCGTGAAGTGGTGGCGCGCTACGAGGCCCTGTTCCACAACGCGCCGGTGCTGATCAACGCCTTTGATGGAGACGGCCGCTGCGTGCTGTGGAACGAGGCCTGTGTGCGCCGCTTCGGCTGGACGCTCGACGAAATCAACAGCTACCCCGAACCCCTGGCGCTGTTCTATCCCGACCCCGACACCCGCGCGCGCGTGCTGCAAAGCGTGGGCCCCACGCCCGAACAGTCGTTTCGCGAATGGCAGCCGCTGGCACGTAACGGCGAACGCCTGTCGGTGCTGTGGTCCAACGTGCGGCTGCCGGATGGCAGCGTGGTCAATATCGGCATGGACATGACCGAGAACCGCCGCAACGAGGCCGCGCTGGCGCGGCTGGCCAAGGTGGATGACCTGACCGGCTGCTGGACCCGCGCCGAAATTCTGCTGCGCATGCAGGCCATGCTGGAAGCCGCGCGGCAGGGCGCTCGACATACGGCGCTGATGCTGGACCTGGACTACTTCAAGCAGGTCAACGACCGCTACGGCCACCTGGGCGGCGACGCCGCGCTGCGCCACTTCTGCGCCCAGCTGCAAGGCTGCCTGCGCGAGGGCGACGCGGTGGGCCGCTTGGGCGGCGAGGAATTCGTGGTGCTGCTGGCCGATGCCGATCCGGACGTGGCGCTGGCGGTCTGTGACCGGCTGCGTGCCGGCCTGCGGCAGCATCCGGCCAGCGTCGATGGGCACGCGGTGGTGTTGTCGGCCAGCGGCGGCATCACGCGCTTCCTGCCGACCGATGCCAGCATGTCGGACGTGCTGCGGCGCGCGGACCAGGCGCTGTATCGCGCCAAGCGCGCCGGGCGGGATTGCGCGGTGGTGCTGCCGGACTAGGGGCGCGCAAGGCGCCAGCCGCGCGCCGACCGCTACAGGAATCAGGCCGTGGCGCGGTTGCTCACTGCGCGGCGGCCGTTCAAGCGCCAATGCAGGACCAGCGCCGCCAGGGCCACCGCGCCCGCGGCCGCCAGCCCCAGGGTGGCAAAGCCCGCATGCGTGTACAGCGTGCCGGCGATGGCGGTGCCGACGCTGGCGCCCAGGTAGGTAGTGCAGGTGTTCAGGCCCAGCACCGCGCCGCGTTCCTCGGGGCGGGCCCGCGACAGCAGCAGCACCAGCAGGTTCAGGCTCAGTTGCGAGGCGGCGCCCCACAGCACGGCCATGCCCAGCACGGCGGCCAGCGCGTGCGCGGCGGGCAAGAGGCCCAGGTACACCAAGGCAATGGCGCCCAGGGCCAGCGGCAGCGCGCGGCGCGGCCCCAGCCGTTCGATCAGCGGCGCGCCGGCCAGGCCTGCGAACAGGAAGCCCGCGCCGTAGGCAAACGCAATGAAGCCCACCTGGCCCGCCGACAGGCCCAGCAGCGTGCGTACGTGGTCCGCCAGGAACGCATAGACGCCGTAGAACGCGGACGAGAACGCCAGGCAGCCCAACAGCAGCACGGGCACGTCGCGGTACGACAGCGGGGCCAACAGACGCGTCAGGCGCAGCGGCGCGGGGTGGGCGCTGCGGCGTTCGGGCAGGCGCCGCAGGCCCAGCAGGGCGACGGCGGCGCACAGCGCCAGCGCGGCGTAGGTGGCGCGCCAGCCGACCGCGTCCGACATCAGCGCCGATAGCGGCACGCCCGCCACCAGCGACACCGACCAGCCCGAGATGACGCGGCCCAGGGCGCGGGTTTCCTGACCCGGCGCGGCCACCAGCGAGGCCGAGCCGTAGGCGGCCGGCAGGATCACGCCCGCGGCGGCGCCGGCCAGCGCCTGCGCCGCGGTCAGCACGATCCAGTGAGGCGCGCAGGCCGACAGCAGCAGGGCGGCGATCAGCGCGATCATGGCGCCCAGCAGGGCGCGGCGGATGCCCCAGCGGTCGATGCGGGCCGCCAGCAGGAAGGCGCTGGCCGCCGTGGCCGCGCCGTAGGCCGAAATGGCGGTGCTGACGGTCAGCGGCGTGCTGCCGAACGAGCGCGCCACGTCGGACAGGATGGGGCTCAACGCCAGGCCGTTGGAGCCCACCACGCTGACGGCGAACATCAGGGCGGGAATGGCGGCGGGCAGGGGAGCCTTGCGTGGGGTGCTGCGGGAAACATCGTGATTCTGCATCCGCGGCATTTTATTGGAATAAAATAAGGGTTAACACCGATATTCCCTTATCTCATCAAAGTTCGAATGCCGTTAGGCAGAACCCGATTCCAATGCCCGATCTCGACGACCGCGACCGAAAACTATTAACGCTGCTGGCCGATGACGCCTCGCCGAGCTATGCCGAACTGGGCAAGCAATTGAACCTGTCGGCTCCCGCCGTGCACGAGCGCGTCAAGCGCCTGAAGCGCGACGGCCTGATCAAGGGCATCGCCGCCAAGCTGGATGGCGCCCGCATCGGCCGTCCGCTCCTGGCCTTTGTGCACGTGGATACCAACAACTGGAGCATCACCCAGCAGGTGCTGGGACTGGCCGAGCTGACCGAGGTGGAAGAGATTCACACCATCACCGGCAAGAGCGCGATGCTGCTGAAAGTGCGGGTGCGCGATACCCAGGCGCTGGAGGCGCTGCTGGCGCGCATCCATCAGATCGACGGCATCACCAACACCACCAGCGACATCGCGCTGACCAGCTATCTTGAGCGCGGGCCGTTGCCCGACGACGCGGACTGAGCCGGCCGCAGCCGCAGGCGGGTGATCTCCGACGGCGCGCCCAGGCGCTTGGGCGGGCCCCAGTAGCCGGTGCCGCGGCTGGTGTAGACCCACATCTTGCCCTGGCGGTGCAGGCCGGCCGTGAACGGCTGCTGGAACCGCACGAAGAAGCCCCACGGAAAGAACTGCCCGCCGTGCGTGTGGCCGGACAGCTGCAGCGTGTAACCCAGCGGTTCGGCCGCGGCCGCGCTGCGCGGCTGGTGCGCCAGCAGGATCTTGGGCAAGGCATCGGCCGGGGCGCCGGCCAGCGCGGCCTTGGGGTTGCTGCGCTGCTGCGGGTCGAAGGCGCCGGCGCTGTAGTCGGTCACGCCCGCCACTACCACCGGCAGGCCGGCCGGGTGGATCACGGCGTGCTCGTTCATCAGCACCCGCAGGCCCAGGCGGCGAAACTCGGCCACCCAGGGCGTGGCGCCTGAATAATATTCATGGTTGCCGGTCACCAGGTACACGCCGAAGGGGGCGCGCAACTGGCCCAGCGGACTGGCCTGCGCCGCCAACTGCTCGACGCTGCCGTCCACCACGTCGCCGGTGATGGCGATGACGTCGGGCGTTTGCGCATTCACCGCGTCCACAATGGCCTGCACGTAGCGTTTCTTGATGGTCGGGCCGACGTGGATGTCGCTGATCTGCACGATGGTGAAGCCGTCCAGGTCGGCAGGCAGACCCGCGATGGGCACGTCCACCGTCACGACCTGCGCGCGCCGGCGTGCGTTGTAGAAGCCGACCAGCGTGGCGGCCAGCGCCAGCGCGGCCACGGCCAATGCGCTCCAACGCCGCAGCGCGGTCCACGGCAGGCCGATGCCGGTGGCCAGGTCGATCAGCCAGGCCGCCAGCAGCAGCGCGTCGCGCAGCACCGTCAGCACGAACAGTGACGAAAACAGCCCCATGGCAATCAACCCCACCCAGGCGATGCGATCGCCCCACGGCGGGTGCACCGACGAGCGTCCCAGCATGCCCAGCGGGATCAGGATGCACGACAGGATCAGCAGCAGGATGGCGGTGGCGGCGCCCGAGCCGGCGAACCCGGCGTCGGGGATGAGGCGGGCGCCCACATACACATGGGCGAGCGCGCCCAGGGTCAGAAAGCGCAGAAAGAATGAGGATTGGCGTAAGGACACGGGCGGCGGGGCGCGGGCCGGCCAGGGAGCCGGCCCGCGGGTAGCAAAGGAACTGCCATTCTATGCGGTGCGCCTGACGCCGGGCTTGTCTGGCGGGCTGCCCGCGAAGACCCTGGCACGGGCAAGGGGGCAGGCGCAGACCCGCGTCCTGCTCAGGCCGGCATCAACAGGTCGGGCCCGATCTCGGCCAGGCGATTCACGCCCAGCATGGCCATGTTGCGGTCGACCTCGGCGCGCAACAGGCCGATGGCATGCGATACGCCCGCCTCGCCGCCCACCGCGGCGGCGTAGTTGAAGGGGCGGCCCACGAACACGAAGCGCGCGCCCAGCGCCAGCGCCTTGAGCACGTCGCCGCCGCGGCGCACGCCGCTGTCCATCATCACCGGCATCGCGCCCGCCGCGTCCACCACGCCGGGCAGCGCGCGCAGCGGCGAGATGGCGCCATCGAGCTGCCGCCCGCCGTGGTTCGACACGATGATGCCGTCGGCGCCGTGCTGGCGCGCCAATCGCGCATCGGCCGGATGCAGGATGCCCTTGATGATCAGCGTGCCCGACCATTGGCGCCGGATGCGCGCCACGTGTTCCCAGTTCAGGTGGTCGCGCGCGCTGAAGTCGCGCAGCACCGAGGCCGATACGATGGGCGCGCCGCGCGTGGCGAAGGAATTCTCGAAGTGCGGCATGCCGTGATTGAGCAGCGTGCGCAGGAAGGTGCCGGCCAGCCAGCGCGGGTGCGTCAGGCCATCCCAAGCCAGGCGCAGGCTGGGCTTGAGGGGCGTCGAAAAGCCGGTGCGCACGTTGTTTTCGCGGTTGGCGGACACGGGGATGTCCACGGTCAGCACCAGCGTTTCGTAGCCGGCCTTGGCCGCGCGCGCCACCAGCGCGTCGATGCGCGCCGGGTCGCCGGGCAGGTAGGCCTGGAACCAGGTGCCGGGCGCTTCGCGGATCACGTCTTCCAGCGCGATCAGCGCGGTGCCGCTCAGGATGGCGGGGATGCCCTGTTCGCGCGCGGCGCGGGCCAGCACGATGTCGCCGCGATAGGCCGACAGGGCGCTGATGCCCATGGGCGCGATGCCGAACGGCGATTCGTAGCGGCGCCCGAACAGCTCGGTGTGCTGGCTGCGCCCGGATACGTCGACCAGCACGCGCGGCTGGAAGCCATAGCGCCCGAAGTCGTGCCGGTTGGCGCGCAGCGATTGGTTGTCTTCCGCCGCGCCGGCGACGTAGCCGAAGATCGGGCGCGGCAGGCGGCGGCGGGCGGCGGCTTCGAAGTCGTCCAGCGACAGCATGCGCGACAAGGCGCGGGACAGGCGGGCGGGCGTGGCGGACGTGGTGGACGTCGCGGGCGAGGCAGGCAGGGTGGTGGTGGCCATGGCAAGGGGACGGCTGAAACCCACCAATCTACCGATGCCCCTTCATCGTATAAAGCGAATAAATATGGAAGATCTATTTCGCTTTTAGGGAAGTAGAGGGTTCACGCCCGGGCGGGCAGCGCCAGCAGTTCGCCCATGCGCACCGGTCCGCGCACCGACGGCGTGTCGGCCCAGCGCACTTTGCCCGGCCCGAACAGCACGATGGCGGTCGAGCCCAGCTTGAAGCGGCCCATCTCGGCGCCTTTTTCCAGGTGGATGGGCGCGCGCGCCGCATCGTCGTAGCGCACGGCCTTGACACGGCGCTTGTACGGCGTGACCAGCCCGGCCCAGACGGTTTCGATGGATGCCACGATCATGGCGCCGACCAGCACCACGGCCATGGGCCCGTGCTCGGTATCGAAGATGCAGACCACGCGTTCGTTGCGCGCGAACAGGCGCGGCACGTTGCGCGCGGTCAGCGGGTTGACCGAGAACAGTCGGCCCGGCACGTGGATCATTTCGCGCAGCGTGCCGGCTGCCGGCATGTGGACGCGGTGATAGTCCTTGGGCGACAGGTAGATGGTGGCGAATTCGCCGCCCTGGAACGGCGCGGCGCGCTCGGCGTCGCCGCCCAGCAGGTCGGCCAGGCCGTAGCTGTGGCCCTTGGCCTGGAAGATGCGGCCATGCTCGATGGCGCCCATCTGGCTGATGGCGCCGTCTGCCGGGCACAGCACGCCGCCGGGTTCTTCGTCCAGCGGCCGCGCATCGGGCTTGAGCGCGCGGGTGAAGAAGTCATTGAAGCAATCGTAGGCCAGCGCGTCTTCCTGCTCGGCCTCGCGCATGTCCACGCCGTACTTGCGGACAAAGCGCGAGATCATCCAGTTCTTGACCGCGGGTTCCCGGCAATCGGAGGCGACGCCGAAGAAGCGGGACACCAGGTGATGCGGCGCAAGATACTGGCTGGCAAGGAAGATTTGGTCTTTGATCGGCATCTAAGAGCGCTAAAAAACGCGTCCCGCGGACAGCGGGACGTGGGTGGAGGTTGTCGCGCGCAATCTGCGGCAGCTATCACCGCGCGCGCGTGCAATCGGCGGGATTGTAACGCGTTAAACCGCGAATGGATCGCTCATCGGGCAGGGGCCGCGCGGCCCCTCGAACCGCCCGATCGGCATGGCGTATCAGGCCGCGGCCTTGGCCGCCAGCTTGGTCTTGTAGAGCCATTCCTTGTAGTCGTCCAGGTCGCCGTCGAACGGACTCACGCGGCCATCGGCCACGATGATGAACTGGTCGGTGGTGGCGCGCAGCAGGTGGCGGTCGTGCGAGACCAGCACCAGCGTGCCTTCGAACTGCGCCAGCGCGGTGGTCAGCGCTTCGCGGGTTTCCAGGTCCAGGTGGTTGGTGGGCTCGTCCAGGAGCAGCAGGTTGGGGCGCTGCCACACGATCAGCGCCAGCGCCAGGCGCGCTTTTTCGCCGCCGGAGAACGGGGCGATCGAGCTGGTGGCCATGTTGCCGTTGAAGTTGAAGCTGCCCAGGAAATTGCGCAGTTCCTGTTCGCGCACGGTGGGCGCGATCTTGGTCATGTGCCACAGCGGCGATTCGTCGTGGCGCAGCATCTCGACCTGGTGCTGGGCGAAGTAGCCGATCGACAGGCCCTTGTTGAATTGCGTGTCGCCCGCCAGCGATTCGAGGTCGCCCGCGATGGTCTTGATGAAGGTCGACTTGCCCGCGCCGTTGATGCCGAGCAGGCCGATACGCTGGCCCGCCTGCAGCGAGAAGTTGATGCCCGACACGATGATCTTGTCGGACACCGCGCCGCTGTCTTCGTCGGTATTGCGGTAGCCGGCGCTGACCTTGTCCATGGTCAACAGCGGATTGGGCGCGCGCAGCGGCTCGCGGAACTCGAACGAGAATTCCGCGGCGGCGCGCAGCGGCGCCACTTCTTCCATGCGGGCCAGCGCCTTGATGCGGCTCTGCGCCTGGCGCGCCTTGCTGGCCTGGGCCTTGAAGCGGTCGATGAACGATTGCAGGTGCGAGCGCTGGCGCATCTGCTTTTCCATCATGCCCTGGGCCAGTTCCAGTTGCGCGGCGCGCTGGCGTTCGAACGACGAATAGTTGCCCGAATAGCGCTTGAGCTTGCGCTCGTCGATATGGACGATGACGTTGACCACGCCGTCCAGGAAATCGCGATCGTGCGAAATCACGATCAGCGTGCCCGGATAGCGCTTGAGCCAGTCTTCCAGCCAGATGATGGCGTCCAGGTCCAGGTGGTTGGTGGGTTCGTCCAGCAGCAGCAGGTCCGACGGGCACATCAGCGCCTGCGCCAGGTTCAGGCGCATGCGCCAGCCGCCGGAAAAGCTGGTCAGCGGCAGGTGCATCTGCGCCTGCGTGAAGCCCAGGCCCGTCAACAGCTGTTCGGCGCGCGAGTGCACCGTGTAGGCATCGGCGTCGGCCAGGGCCGCGTAGATGTCGGCCATGCGCAGGCCGTTCTCGGTGCTTTCGGGTTCGGCTTCCAGCGCGGCCAGTTCGGCTTCCAGCTTGCGCAGTGTGACGTCGCCGTCGATCGCGTATTCGATGGCGGGGCGGTCCAGCGCGGGCGTTTCCTGGGCCACGTAGGCCATGCGCCAGCTGGCGGGGTAGTCCAGGTCGCCCTGGTCGGCGTGCAGCGTGCCGCGCAACAGGCCGAACAGGCTGGACTTGCCGGCGCCGTTGGCGCCGATCAGGCCGATCTTGTCGCCGGGGTTCAGCAGCAGGTCGACCTTGTCGAGCAAGGGCTTGACGCCGCGCATGAGTGAAACTTGTTGGAAGCGGATCATGAATCGTGGGGCTGGGGGGGCGCGGCAGGCGCGCGGCAAGGCTCCCGCCACAGCTCGCGGCGCAAAAAAAAGGAACCTGGGAGGAATCGCGCGGGCGGCGCAGGCCGGATTTGCTGGTGACGTACGGACGACGGCCTTGCAACTCAGCGGCTGATGCCACGCGTGCCACGCGCGAAAGGCGGACGAGGCAGCGCCTGTCCGATCGTGGGCGGTATTGTAGCTGGCTGCGCGCGACGCTGCTTGCGGGGACGCCCGGGTCGCTTGCCGCGACAGGGCGGGCCGGGTGTCAGGCTGTCGCGGCGGCGATGGCCGCGGCCAGCGCCAGCAGGCGTTCGGCCTCGGCCGCGTGCAGGTTTTCGACGAGCGCGCCGTCGACCACGGCGACCCCCTGGCCGGCCGCCTGCGCCGCGCGCCAGGCGTCCAGGCGCTTGCGGGCGCTGGCCAGTTCGGTCTCGGTGGGCGCGTAGGCCGTGTTGGCCGCCGCGATCTGCTTCGGGTGGATCAGGGTCTTGCCGTCAAAGCCCTGGTCGCGGCCCTGGCGGCAGGCGGCGGCAAGGCCGGCCTCGTCGTCCAGGTCCAGGTGCACGCCATCGAGCACCGCCAGGCCATGGGCGCGCGCCGCCAGCACTGCCATCGAGCGGGCCAGCAGCGTCTCGTGGCGATCGGGCGTGTGGCGGGCGTGCAGGTCCTTGACGAGGTCGGACGTGCCCACCACGATGGCCGCCAGGCGCGGGTGGCCGCTGGCGATGGCGTCCAGCCGCAGAAAGCCCAGCGGCGTTTCGGCCATGGCCCACAGCGGCAGCGTGGCAGGGGCGCCAGCCGCGTCCAGCGCCTGCGCCAGCGCGTCAAGTTGCGCCGCCGACTGCACCTTGGGCAGCAGCACCGCATCGGCGCCAGCCTGCGCGATGGCGCGCACGTCGTCGTGGCCCCACGGCGTATCCAGCGCATTGATGCGCACCACGCATTCGCGCGGGCCATAGCCGCCGGCTCGCAAGGCGGAAGCGACCTGGTCGCGCGCCAGGGCCTTGGCGTCGGGCGCGACCGCGTCTTCCAGGTCCAGGATCAGGGTGTCGGCCGGCAGGCTGCGCGCCTTGTCCAGTGCGCGCGTGTTGGCGCCGGGCATGTAGAGGACGGAACGGCGGGGGCGTGCGGGCAGGGACATGGCGCGAGAAAATGAAAGAGGGTTCAGGGCTTGCTGTTGCCTACGATCTGCACAGGCATGGTGCACACATAGCCCACGCCGTAGACGGTGCGGATGCCCATGTCGGCGCCGGCCAGCGCGCGCAGCTTGCGGCGCAGGCGGTGCATGTGGGCGTCCAGCCGATGGGTGTCGTAGGCTTCGGCGCTGGCGCCCAGCGCCTCGACCAGGCGGCCGCGCGACAGCGGCAGCGGCGCGGCCTGGACCAGCGCGCCGATGAGTCGGCTTTCGGTGTCGGTGATGTCGACCTGGATGCGCTTGGGCGAGATCAGCACGCGGCGCGCGGGATCGAAGCGCCAGGTCTCGGCCGCCGGGGCCTGCGGATCGGTGGCGGGCACCACGCGCAGGCGCCGCGACAGCGACACCAGCGTCGCGCCCAACTCGGCCAGGTTGACGGGCTTGGTCAGGTAGTGGTCGGCGCCCAGGCTCAAGCCAGAGACCTTGTCTTCGCTGAGCAGGCGTCCGGTGAGCATGATGATGCCCATTGACGGATAGGTGGTGCGTAGATGCGACACGCGGGCCAGGCCGTCGCCATCGGGCAGCATGGCGTCCAGCACCAGGATGCCAGGGGTGACGCTGAGCAGCAGTTGGTCCAGTTCGGAAAGCGTGCCGGCGGTCAGGATGGCTTCGCCCAGGCCGAGATCGTGGATGTACTCGGCAATGGTGTCGCGCCAGTCCCCGTGATCGTCAACGATGATGATGGTCACGGCGCCGGACGGGTCAGTACGTGAGGCGCTCCGAGGGCAAACACGCTTTGCGCTCCTTTCATGCTACGGCTTCTTATTGGTGTGGGTGGGTCCGCATGGCGAGGACGCCGCGTCGGACGAGGCGCCATCCGGCTGATCCCCTGTGGGCGCTTCGCGGAGAATATCATTATCGCCGTTGCGGCGGCGCAGCGAAGCCGGGCGAGCGGCGGCCGGCCGGATGCCCGGTGGCCGAGCCGATCCGGGTGGTCAAAAAATGACCAGCCCCTGCGGCAGCGTCGCAACCGCCACCAGGCGGGCTTGTGCGTTGTTTTTATCCACAGAAACTGTGGATAAAAAACCGCGACAAAAAGTTGTACACCGGTGGGACGGCGCGGTCGGCATGCGCGTTCGCGCCTGCGCGAATCAGGCCGGCGGCAAGGGCGGATCCGCCAGGTATTCCACCGGCACGCCTTGCGGCACCTTGCGCACGCGGTCGCGCTCGATGCGCGGCGGCGCAAAGCGCGTCTTGCGCGCCGCGGCATTCTGCAGCAGCACCGACAGCACGGCGCCCTTGTCCTGGATCCATTGGGTCTTGCCGCGCAAGAGCTTCATGGCGTTCTCGGCCGTTCCCAACTTGTAGGACATCGAATTGATCTGGACCGAGGTCTTGCCATTGAAGGCGGACTCGTCCTGCTCGGTGAGCGCCGCGGCGTCGAGATTGCTGCTTTCGTGGTCGATGCGGTAGATGAACTTGAGCTGGCTGAACGGGTCCAGCACGACGACGAGCTTGTCCGAGCCCGAGACGTCGGACAGCATGCCGATGACCACCGATTCGACCAACTGGTTGCCCCGTTGTTCTTCGGTGTAGATGAAGATGCTGCGGCGGTTGTGCCCGAGCGGCGCGGGCGGGGCGAGGGGAGAACGATCCATACCTGACTTGAAAAGGGCGGGACGGGCGGTGGAAAAGCTTGCCCCGCAGCACTGCGTTAACGGCGCCAGTCCGCATGAACTTGAGCGCCGGCCAAAACAAAGAACGAATTGCCGCGGCTACGGCGCGCGGCGCAGGCGGGCCGAGAGGCGCGCTTTGGCGGCGGGCCAGTCCTCGTCGAGGATGGCGAAGTAGACCATGTCGCGGGCGCGTCCGGACTGTGCGATCAGGTGCTTGCGAAACACCCCTTCCTCGACGCCGCCGATGCGCAGGATGGCCTGCCGCGATTGCGTGTTGGTCGCTTCCGTTTTGAACACGACCCGCATGATACCAATTGTTTCAAAGGCGTGCTGCAATAAAAGCCACTTGGCTTCGGTATTGGCGCCCGACCGCTGGCTGGCGGGGGTGAGCCAGGTGGCGCCGATCTCCAGCCGCTTGTGCGCCAGCGCAATATCCATATAGCGCGTGGTGCCGATGACCTGGCCGTCGGCGCGGCGCACGATGGCAAAGGGCAGACAGCTGCCCGCGGCCTGGCCGGCCAGGGCACGTTCGACGTAGCGGCGCATGTCGGCCGCGGATTCCATCGGTTCGGGTTGCAGCCGCCAGAGTTCGGGGTCGAGGCCGACCTCGGCCAGCGCATCGGCATGGTCCAGGGTCAGGGGTTCCAGGCGCACGATCTCGCCGGTCAGCGTGACGGGTTGCAAGGGGGGCAGTGCAGGCATGAAGGAGGGCTCCGCGTGGGCGCCGCCAGCAGGCGCGGGCCGCAGCGGCCAGTCCCGGGGCGCTGCTGGATTCTACGCCGCGAACGGCGCTTGCCGAAGGGCGCGCCCGGGCGCAGAATTTCGCGCATGAAAACTGACGTGATTGTCCTGGGCGCCGGCATCATCGGCGTCAGCGCGGCGCTGCATCTGCAGGCGCGCGGCCGCTCGGTGACGCTGCTGGACCGGCGCGGCCCTGGCGAAGAGACCAGCTACGGCAACGCCGGCCTGATCGAACGCGCCAGCGTCATCCCCTATGCCTTTCCGCGCGACTGGCGCAGCCTGCTGCGTTATGCCGGCAACCAGACGCCGGACGTCAGCTACCACCCGCGTTTCCTGCCCCGCATCGCGCCGTGGCTGCTGCGCTATTGGTGGCATTCGGCGCCGTCGCGGCTGGCGCGTGCGGCCGCGGCGATGCTGCCGCTGATCGAACGCAGCGTGGCCGAGCACGACGCGCTCAAGGACGCCGCAGGCATCGGCGGCCTGTTCCGCCGCAATGGCTGGATCGACGGCATGCGCACCCAGCAAAGCCTGGATCGCGCGGCGGCAGAAGCCGCCGCGCTTGCGCCCTACGGCCTGGATTACCAGGTGCTGGACCGGGCGGGCCTGGCCGCGCTGGAACCCTCGCTGTCGCCGCGCATGGTCGGCGCGATTCACTGGCGCGACCCGGTCAACGTGTCGGACCCGGGGGCGGTGGCGCGCGGCTATGCGGCGCTGTTCAAGCAGCGTGGCGGTGTGCTGGCGCGGGGTGACGCGCGCAGTCTCGAAGCCGTGTCCGGGGGCGGCTGGCGCGTGCGCGGCGTGACGGGGCAGGTCCAGGCGCGCGACGTGGTGGTGGCATTGGGGCCGTGGTCGCCCGACGTGCTGCGGCCGCTGGGCTACCGCATCCCCATGGCGGTCAAGCGCGGCTACCACCAGCATTTCAAGCTGGAAGATGGCGCGGCGCTGTCGCATCCGGTGGCCGACATCGACAGCGGCTTCGTGGTGTCGCCCATGACCTTGGGCCTGCGCCTGACCACGGGCGCCGAATTCGCGGCGCGTGACGCACCGCCGTCGCCGATCCAGATCGCGCGGACGCGGGCGCTGGCGGCGCAGCTGCTGCCGCTGGGCGAAGCGGTCGAGAAAACGCCGTGGATGGGCTGTCGGCCGTGCATGCCCGACATGCGGCCGGTGATCGGCCCGGCGCCGCGCCACCCGGGGCTATGGCTGGCGTTCGGCCATGCGCATCATGGCTTCACGCTGGGGCCGGTGACCGGCAAGCTGCTGGCCAGCCTGGTCACCGGGCAAGAGCCGGACATGGATCCTGCGCCCTATGCGTTGAACCGTTAGCGGCAGGACGGCGGGCGGGGTAGCGGCGCACTACGCCGCCGCCCGGCGTTCCGGAAGCGGCGTCGTCCCGCAGCGCGCGCGTATCAGGCGCCGAGCTTTTCGCGGCGCTGGCGCACGGCCAGGGCCAGCATGTCCAGCACGGGCAGCGTCTGGTTCCAGCCCAGGCAGGCGTCCGTGATGGACACGCCGTGGCGCAGCGGCTGGCCGGGTTTGAGGTCCTGGCGGCCTTCTTCGAGGTGGCTTTCGATCATCACGCCCGTAATGCGGGTGTCGCCCTGGGCGAGCTGGGCGGCGATGTCGCGGGCCACGTCGACCTGGCGCAGGTGCGACTTGTTGGAGTTGGCGTGCGAGCAGTCGATCATGACCTGTTCACGCTGGCCGGCCGCGCGCAGCACCGCGCAACAGGCATCGACGCTGGCCGCGTCGTAGTTGGGGCCTTGCTTGCCGCCGCGCAGGATGACGTGGGTGTCTGCGTTGCCGCGGGTTTCGAAGATGGCGGCCATGCCCATCTTGGTCATGCCCATGAAGGCGTGCCTGGCGCTGGCGGCCACGATGGCGTCGGCCGCGATCTGCACGCCGCCGTCGGTGCCGTTCTTGAAGCCCAGCGGGCAGCTCAGGCCGGAACTGAGCTGGCGGTGGCTGGGGCTTTCGGTGGTGCGCGCGCCGATGGCGCCCCAGGCGATCAGGTCGGCGATGTACTGCGGGCTGAGCAGGTCCAGGAATTCGGTGGCGATGGGCAGGCCCAGTTCGCTGATGTCCAGCAGCAGTTCGCGGGCGCGGCGCAGGCCTTCGTTGATGCGGAAGCTGCCATCCAGGCGCGGGTCGTTGATGTAGCCCTTCCAGCCAACGGTGGTGCGCGGCTTCTCGAAGTACACGCGCATGACGATCAGCAGGTCGTCCTGGTATTGGTCGGCGGCGGCGCGCAGTTGGCGCGCGTATTCCATGGCCTGGCCATGGTCGTGGATGGAGCAGGGGCCCACCACCAGCACCAGGCGGTCGTCGCGGGCGTGCAGCACGTCGGCGATGCGGGCGCGGCTCTGCTCGACCAGCGTCTGGATGGCGGCCGAGACCGGCAGCTCGTCTTGCAGCAGGGCGGGCGAAATCAGCGGGCGCACCGCGCTGATGCGGGTGTCGTCCGTACGGGTGTTGTCCTGGGTGGAGTCGGCCGTGCCGACCTCGCGGTCGTGCAGGGGATCGTCGATGCGGGGGGTCAAGGGAAGCTCCGTGCCGTAGATGCGGGAAAGACCGCCATTATCGCACTGGCGCGCGGGGAGCCATGCGACCGGCTTCGTCCGTCCGGGTGACGGCCGCCGATGCGGCCCCCGGCTAATTAATAGTGACTAACCCGTCCTATCCGGCGGCGCGGTCGCGGAAGATGCCTTAGCATTGGTGAAACGCATTCCAGCAGCCGCCTGGAAACGCCCCCTCTAGGACCCGCGCGATGCCCAAGACCCACGCCGGCGCGACCCGGCGGATTCTCCTGGTGGAAGACCATCCCGTCGAACGGGCCTATCTGCAGAACCTGCTGCTGGCGCTGGGCTACCGGCGGGTCGCCGGTGTGGGCAGCAGCACCGAAGCCGTCAGTGCCCTGGCGCGCCAGGCCTACGACGTGGTGGTCAGCGACATCGTCATGGGCGAAGGCGACGGTACCTTGCTGCCCAATGAAATGCGCCGGCTGGTCGACGGCGGCCGTCTCAAGACCATGCCGCCCATCATCTGGATCAGCAGCCTGACTGACGAACTGCTGCAATCGCACGTGCGGCTGGCGCTGCAGGCGGGCTGCCCGTCATCGCAGGCGCTGTCCAAGCCGGTCTCGCGCACCGCCATGCAGCACGCCATCAAGGCGGCGTTGCACAGCATCGACAACGATCCGGCCTCGCCGCGCCGGGCCGCGGTGCGGCGCGACGTGCTCGAAGCCGAACTGGGCCAGGCCTTGGCCACCGGCGAGGGCCTGAGCGTGGTATTGCAGCCGCAGGTCGACCTGCGCAGCGGTCGGGTGGTCGCGGCCGAGGCGCTGTCGCGCTGGCATCACCCCGCCTTGGGCGCCATTTCGCCGGCCGACTTCGTGCCGGCCGCGCATCGGCTGGGGCTGGACCAGGTGCTGTTCAACCGCGTGGCCGACCGCGTGGTCGAGGTGTTGGCGGCCATGCACGCCGAGCACATCGCGGTGCCCGTCGCCATCAACGCGTCCGCGTCCACCTTGTGCGCGCCGGACCTGCCGGCCATGCTGGAACAACGCGTCGCGCAGGCCGGGCTGCCGGCACGGCTGGTGAAAGTGGAATTGACCGAAGACGAGCCCGTCACCGACTGGCTGACCTTGTCGTCCGCGCTGAACCTGTTGCGCGTGCGCGGCTTTGAACTGGCCATGGACGATTTCGGCGCGGGCATTGCGTCGATGCGGCTGTTTTCGGCCATGCCGTTCACCGAACTGAAGATCGACCGCGATTTCATCGTGCACATGCACCGCGAGCCGGCCTCGCGCGCCGTGGTGGCGGCCGCCATCGAAATGGGCCGCGCGCTGGGCCGCCGCGTGGTGGCCGAAGGCGTCGAGCAGGAACGCGACCTGCAACTGCTGCGCGAGCTGGGCTGCACGTATGCCCAGGGCTACGGCATTTCGATGCCGCTGGCCCCCGCCGATTTCATCGAATACTGCCGTCAGCACCAAGGCGGCTGACGGCACAGCAAACACACCGCCACGGGCACAGGGCCGGTGGCGGTGGGGCGGGCGGGCTGCCGATGGGGGGTCAGAGGCCGGACACGTCGATGTTGCCCGGGTAGTCGACCGAAAACTTCAGCACCGTCTCGCGCGACTTGCCCGGTTCCAGTTCCCAGTTCCAGGCCAGCACGCCATCGTCTTCGCGCTTGATGTCGCGGTCGGCGGGCGACAGCAGCTTGACCTCGATCTTCTCGTTGCGCGACACCGGCAGGCGGTCCTTGAAGGTCACCTGTTCCTTGGTGGCCTTGTTGTTCTTGACGGTGATCTTGTATTCGTAGGTCACGCGCTTGCCATTGCCCGAAAAGCCGGTGCTTTCGGTAAAGCGGTTGACCAGCTGGCGCTTGATCGAAATGCCGTCGTCGGCGCCCATGGCCAGTTCCACCTTTTCGCCGGGCATCACGGCCTTCATGGCGGATGCCGCCACGAAGGCGTCGTCCAGGAAGGTGTTGAGCGTACCGGCCAGGAACGGGAAGTCGGTGCTGTTGCTGGCCTGGGCCGTCAGGTACGCGGCTTCGCGCAGCGCAGGGGTCGACTGGTATTGCAGCGTGGCGGGCAGCTTGGCGGTGGTGATGGCCACGCGCTGGGTGCTGTTGTCCGACGGTAGCGTGGCCGGCGTGCGGATCTGGAAAGACGCGCTGGTGGCGGCGGACTGCACCTCGGCGGTCGCGACCTGGGCGGGCGCCGGTTCGGGCACGGCGTCGATAAGGGCTGTTTCGGCCATGGCGCCCTTCGGCGCGTAGCGGGCGCGCGAATCGTTGCGCATCGCCGGGGCCGCGGCGGCCACGGGCGCCGGCATGGGTGGGGGCGGCGCGGCCACATCGATGATCCACGGATTCAGCTTGGGCGCGCCGCCGCCCAGGGATGGGCGGGCGGTGGACAGGGTCAGCTTGACGTTGTTCCAGTCTTCGCCGGTGTTCTGGCGAATGACGCCGAAGTAGCCCAGGTCGACGCTGCGGTCGGCCGGGCGCAGGCGGGCGTCGTAGGCGGGCGTCCAGCGGGCGCCGGCCACCGCGTACGACACGTCCAGGTCCAGCTTGCCGGCGCGGGCCAGGTTCACGCGCAGCGTCACGGTCTTGGTGCGGCGGTTGAGCTGGCCTTGCAGCTGGCCCAGTTCGCCTTGCGCGGCGGCCAGTTGGCGGTCCAGGTCTTCGCGCTGTTCGGCCACGCGGCGCAGGCCGGCCAGCGCGCGGCTGAGCGTGTCGGCGCTGAGCGCCTGGATGGCTTTCAATTCTTCGACGGTGGGGCGCGGGCCGTCCTTGGCGGGTTCGGTGGCGCCGCGCTGCATCATCGCCACCAGCTCGCGCTGGTTGTCCAGCACGGCGGCTTCGTCGTCCAGCGCGGCCTGCTGGCCCTGGATCTTGCGCACCTGTTCTTCCAGTTGCTTGACGCGTTCGTTAGCGGTGTCGGCCTGGAAGGCGTCGCGCACCTTCACATCCAGCAAGGTGGCCTGGCCGGTGCTTTTGGCCGATACCTGCAGCGAATTGTCCTGCAAGGTGGCGGGCAGCTTTTCCAGCACCAGTTCGTGCTCGCCGGCGGGCAGTTCGCTGCTGGCGCTGCGGGTGACGACGGCGCGGTCCTGGTAGACCGTGACCGCGCCAATGGAAGAGGCCAGGCCGGCGGCAAGGGCAAAGCCGGGAAGCGTGGCGAAAGCAAGGGCCAGGAGAGTACGTTGCACGAGAACACCTTTAGGCAGGTTGAGCGGGTCCGGCCTGGCCATTGTGGCCCATCGATCCCGCGGTAGCGCGCAATGTACAGGGAGGCGCGCGCATCGGGTTTACAGAAGGTGACAAACGCGACAGGGCTATACCGCCCCATTTTTCAGGTGCCCGCCGCGACCTCGGGATGCGCCAGTTGCCGCAGCATCTCGACGGCATTGCGGGCCGCGATGGACCGGTCGTGTCGCCGGTACGCCATGTCCAGCAGCGCATGCGGCGCATCGCCCTTGATCGGCCGGTACTCGATGCCCTGCGCGCCCATGTGGCGCATGGCGGCGGGCACGATCGCGATGCCCACGCCGGCCGCCACCAGGCTGACGATGGACGCCATCTGCGGGGCTTCCTGGATGACGCGCGGTGCAAAGCCGGCGCGCAGGCAGGCGTTCTGGATGGCGTCGTACAGGCCGGCGCCGATGGGCCGCGGATACAGCACGAAATCCTCGTCGGCCAGCGCCGAAATGGGCACGCTGCGCTTGCGGCTGAGCGGGTGGTCGGGGGGCAGGGCGATCAGCATGGGTTCGTCCAGCACGCGCTCGGATTCGAATTCCGCGTCCAGCACGTAGGGCGGGCGCACGAAGGCCACGTCCACCGCGCTTTCGCGCAGGCCGCGCAAGAGGCTTTGCGTATTGCTTTCGGTCAGCGTGATGCGCACGTCCGGATAGCGGTCGCGATAGGCGCGGATGGCCTGCGGCAGGTAGGGATGGAACACGGCGGACGCGGTGAAGCCCACGGTGATGGCGCCGCGCTCGCCGCGCCCCAGCCGGCGGGCGGTGTCGATGGCGCGGTCGGCGCTGGCCAGGATGGCGCGCGCGTCTTCCAGGAACTGGGCGCCGGCCTCGGTGAGTTCGACCCCGCGCGGCAGCCGCAGGAACAGCGGCGTGCCGATTTCGCGTTCGAGCTGCTGGATCTGCTGGCTGAGCGGCGGCTGGCCGATGCCCAGCCGGGCGGCGGCGCGGGTGAAGTGCAGTTCCTCGGCCACCACCGTGAAATAGCGCAGGTGTCTCAGTTCCATCGTTTTAAAATATAGCGAGTGCTGGTTTCATATATTGGACATATGCAGGGGAAGAGTCTACCTTGAATGCACGGGCGGTTGCCCGGTGTTTTTCGAGAATTCCGATGTCCACCCCTGCAGCAGTACCCGGTCCCGCATCTTCCGACTACCTGGCGCGCGGCACGCCCGCCTTGCGTCGCGCCCAATGGGCCTTGTTCGCGGCCGGTTTTTCCACCTTTTCGCTGTTGTATTGCGTGCAGCCGCTGATGCCGCTGTTCACCCATGCGTTCGACGTGTCGCCCGCGCAGAGCAGCCTGGTGCTGTCGCTGTGTACCGGCCTGCTGGCCGTGGCGATCTTCCTGGTGGGCCTGTTTTCGCAGGCGCTGCCGCGCAAGCGCATCATGGCGCTGTCGCTGTTCGCCTCGGCCGTGCTGGGCACGGTGGCGGCCGTAGCGCCCGACTGGCACAGCCTGCTGGCGCTGCGCGCGCTGCAAGGCGTGGCGATGGGCGGGGTGCCCGCCGTGGCCATGGCCTACCTGGCCGAAGAAGTCGAACCCGATACGCTGGGCTTCGCCATGGGCCTGTATATCAGCGGCAGCGCCTTCGGCGGCTTGTCGGGGCGCGTCATCACCGGCCTGGTGTCCGACCATTTCGGCTGGCGCGCGGCCATGGGCACGCTGGGGCTGCTGGGCATCGTGGCCGCCGTGCTGTTCGTGTGGTTGCTACCGGCCTCGCGCCGCTTCACGCCGCAGCGGGCGCGCGGCTGGGCAGGGGTATTCGGCGACGTCAAGGCGGGCATCGGTGCGCATGTCCGGAACGGTCCGCTGTGCGGTCTGTTCGCGATGGGCGGGTTGTTGATGGGCGCCTTCGTCACGGTCTACAACTACGTGGGCTTTCGCCTGCTGGCGCCGCCGTTTTCGCTCAGCCAGACCTTCATCGGCTTCATCTTCGTGGTGTATCTGGTGGGCATCTTCGCGTCCACGTATTTCGGCCGCCTGGCCGACCGCCACGGGCGCGGCGCCATGCTGGCCGCGGGCACCGGCCTGGCGCTGGCGGGCTTGCTGCTGACGCTGTCGGATGCCTTGCCCGTGCTGATCGCCGGCATCGTGGTGTTCACCTTCGGCTTTTTCGCCGCGCATGCGGTGGCCAGCGGCTGGGTGGGGCAGATGTCGCGCGGCTACAAGGCGCTGGCCGCGTCGTTGTACCTGCTGGTGTACTACGTGGGTTCCAGCGTGCTGGGCTCGCTGGGCGGCCAGTTCTGGACCGGTGGCGGCTGGCCGGGCGTGGCCGCCATGGCGGGCAGCCTGCTGGCCGGCGCATTGTGCATCAGCGCCGCGCTGTATTGGCGCACGGCGAGGGCCGCCGAAGCGCCGGCAGTCGGGCGCAGCGCATAATCGGCTTTTCCCCACGCAAGGACCTTCCATGCTTTCACACGTCTGCCTCGGTGTCGGCGATTTCGATCGCGCCTATGTTTTCTATTCCGCCCTGGCCGACGCGTTGGGCCTGGCTCCGCGCTTCATCGAACGTGAACGTCCCTGGGCGGGCTGGCAGCCGGCGGGCGGAGGGCGCCCGCTGCTGGTGATCAACGCGCCGCAAGACGGCCAGCCGGCGACGCCCGGCAATGGCCAGATGACGGCATTCCTGGCGGCCGACCGCGCCACCGTGGATCGTTGCCATGCGCTGGCGCTGGCCCAGGGCGGGCGCTGCGAAGGGCCGCCGGGGCTGCGCCTGCACTACCACGAACATTATTACGGGGCGTACTTCCGCGACCTCGATGGCAACAAGCTGTGCGTGGTCTGCCACGAGGCGCCGTAGGCGTCGGCCGCCGCAGGCCGCCGTCCGCCGGCCGGGGACGGCGGCCATTCCGATCGCGGCGTCACGCCAAGGTGCGGCTGGGCACGTCGGCCGCCAGCGTCGCATCCATGCCCTGGCTCAGCGCGGCCAGCAACAGGTGCGGCGACAGGTTCAACTGCGCCAGCAGCACACTGCAGCGGGCCAGTCGGGTCAGGTCGTCGTGTTTCAGGCCCACGAGCCATTGGCTGGCCTCGACCGATATCTGCAGGCCCGCCAACGCCTGCAGGTTGCCGGTGCGGGCCAGCCGCTGCAACAGCAGCAGATACATCAGATTGGTTTCGTGGATGTCGCGCAGAAGCTCGGCGGATCTCGGCATCGGGTGCCCCTTCCTTACTTCGTTGAATCCGCGGCCCGGCGGGTGCGCGGACCAGGAACAAGCAAGGCGCGAAGCGTCCTAGGGAGGGCGTCTCGTCAAGCGGTGAAAAGCTTGCGGCCGGTATGTTTTGTCGATCATATTTAAGCGATCACAGGTCGTCAGTAATGGATTTCCCTGTGCTCGAAACGGGCATGAGGCTATAAATTAAAAAAGACTTATTCTCATTTATAATGCTCGGCAAGTCGGACGGCGCTGGCACGTGCCCGCCGTGTTGTTTCCTACCGAACCGAGGCCCGCGATGACGTTATCTTTCCAGGCGCCCAATTCCCTGCAGCGTGAACATGCGGCCCTGCTGGCTGCCTATGGCCAGGCCCAGGCGCGCTGCAGCCGCCTGCTCAGCGCGCAGGCCCGGCGTATCCAGCATCTGGAAGCCGAGGCCATGCGGTTGCGCGCCGCCGTGATCCAGCGCGACACGGCGCTGGCCTGGGCGCGCGAAGACCGCGCCGCGCTGGAAAGCGCGATCCCCGGGCTGCCCCGGCGCGTGGCGCTGGCGCGCCGCGTGACGCAACTGGTGGAACGGGTGCAATGCCTGATGCGCGAACGCCTGGCCTGGCAGGACCGCGCCGCGCAGGCGCGCCAGCACCCGGTCGAACGCAGCACCGAACCCGCCGCGCGGCCCGCCGTCATCGCGGCGGCGACCCTGCGCGAGAAGTCGGTGCTGTGCGTGGGCGAAGACGCGATGGCGTTGATGCTGACCCGCAAGGTCGTCGAAATGGCGGGCGGCCGCTACCTGGGCCACAGCGGCAGCGAGGGCGCGGATGGCGACACCCTGGAAGCCAGCCTGGTCGCGGCCGATCTGGTCATCTGCCAGACCGGCTGCGTGAGCCACGGCGCCTATTGGCGGGTCAAAGACCATTGCACGCGGACGGGCAAGCAATGCGTGCTGGTGGACAAGCCCGAAGCGCTGACCGCGCTGGGGCTGACGCAGGGCAGCGTCGCGCTCGAACGCTGAGCGTCCGGTCCCATGATGCGGCGCCATGCGGCTTGGTGGCGGGGCGGCACGTCAACGCTGTTGCGTCGAGTTACCTAGGGTTTCCGCTGGCGGCCGCGCCGCGCAATACAGTCGGAGGAGCCCGAGGGAGGACCCATGCTGACCCAGCGAGACCGCGTCGCGCATTCGTGGACTGACACGCTTGCGCGTTTGGAAGACGAACGCATCATGTTGCAGCGCATTGTGGCGGGTGTGCCATTGCCCGAGGTGCTGGCGCATGTGCTGCATGCCATCGAAGCGCAATCCAGCGTCGAATTGCGCGCTTCGATTGCCCTGATCGATGAATCCGGCCGCCTGCTGCTGCATGGCGCGGCGCCCAGCCTGCCGCCCGCCTACAACGCCGCGATCGACCGCGCGCCGATCGGACCCGATGCCGCTTCGTGGGGGCAGGCCGCCTACACGGGCAGTCCGGTCTATGCCGAAGACATCGCCCGCCATCCGGCCTGGGAAGCCTGGCGCGAGCAGGCGCTGGCCCATGGGTTGCGGGCCTGCTGGTCGACCCCGATCAAGTCGCCCGATGGGCGCCTGCTGGGCGTGTTCTCGAATTACTACGCCACGCCGCGCTCGCCCTCGGCGCACGACATCGACGCCATCGCGGTGGTCACGCGCAGCGCCGCGCTGGCCATCGAGCGGCACCTGACGGAAGCGGCCCTGCGGCGCAGCGGCGAGCGCTGGCGCGCGATGTTCGAAGGCATGCAAGAGGCCTTCTTCCTGAGCGAAGCGCTGCGCGATGCGCAAGGCAACATCGTCGATTTCCGTTTCATCGAGGTCAACCCGGCGTTCGAGCGCCAGAGCGGCATGAAAGAAGGCGATACCCTGGGCCACACGCTGCGCGAGATGATCCCCGGCGTGCCGGGCCGCATCATGGATGCCTTTGCGCAGGTGGTTGAGTCCGGCGAGCCGGCGCAGTTCGAATTCGCGGTGCCGGGACCGCGGCCGGCCTGGTACGAGGCGCGTGCGCGCAAGGAGGGCGAGGACCGCATGATGGCGCTGTTCCTGGACGTGACCGCGCGCAAGACCGCCGAGGCCGAACTCTGGGAAGGCCAGCATCGCAAGAATTTCCTGATGGCGTTGGGCGACCGGTTGCGCGAATTGCCCTTGCAGCCTGCTATCGAGCAGACCGCCTGCGAAAGCCTGGGCCAGCATCTGGCGCTGGGCCTGGCGGCGGTGCTGGACTGGCAGGGCGAGGGCAGCGAACCGGTGGTGTCGACCTGCTGGCGCTGCCATCCCGGCCGCGACGACGGTCGCGGCGTGCTCGGCCCCGAGCTGTACACCGAGGCCTTCTACGACGCGCTGCGCACCGGACGCACTACCTTTCTTGAACCGCTGCTGGCGCAGGCCGATGGCGAGATCCTGCCGTCGGCCATCGTGGTGCCCACCGGCCGCTGGGGCCGCCCGGGCGGTGCGCTGGTGGTCCGGCCCGCGGTCGATGGCCGCTTCAAGCGCGGCGACGTGGCCTGCATCGAGGAAGTGGCCGAGCGCATGTGCGGCGCGGTCGAGCGCTCGCAATACGCCCGCATGCTCGAGCAGCGGGTCGAGCATGCCATCGCCGAGCGCGACCGCATCTGGCGGCTGTCGCCGGAACTGCTGGCGGTGATCGATGCGCAGGGCCGCTACGTCAGCGTGAATCCGGCGGTACGGCCGATCCTGGGATGGACGCAATCGCAATTCCTGGCCATGGGGCTGCGTCAGCTGATCCACCCGGACGACTACGAGGCCACCCGCAGCGCCTTGTTGCAGGCGCGCAGCGCCGACGCGCCCCAGGGCGTGAGGCACCTGGAAAACCGCGTGCTCAAGCGGGACGGCGGTTATGCCTGGATCACCTGGAGCATGTCCTGGGCGCAAGACAGCCTGTACATGACGGGGCGCGACGACACCGACCTGAAGTCGCAGGCCGAGACGCTGCTGGAAACCGAAAACGCCCTGCGCCAGGCACAGAAAATGGAAGCGGTGGGCCGGCTGACCGGCGGCATTGCCCACGACTTCAACAACATGCTGCAGGGCATTACCGGGGCGCTCTACCTGATCCAGCGCAAGCTGGCGGCGGGCACGCCCGAGCAGGCCGTGCGCTTCATTACCGTGGCCATGGAATCGGCCAACCGCGCGGCCCACCTCACGCAGCGGCTGTTGACGTTCTCGCGGCGCCAGCCGATCGACCCGCAGCCCTTCAGCGTGGCCTCGACCCTGCAGTCGATGGCCGATCTGTTCCATCGCTACACCGGCGAAGGCGTGTCGCTGGCGTTCGACCTGGAGCCCGGTCTGTGGCCGGTGCGCTGCGACCGCAACCAGTTCGAGAACGCCTTGCTGAACCTGGTGATCAATGCCTGCGATGCCATGCCCGATGGCGGCGTGCTGACCGTGGCCGCGCTGAACACGCGGCTGGATCGGGCCTTTCTGCGGCCGTATGGCGGCGTGCAGCCCGGCGCCTTCGTGGAGGTGTGCGTGACCGACATCGGCTGCGGCATGTCGCCAGACGTGCTGGCGCATGCCTTCGACCCGTTCTTCACCACCAAGCCGCTGGGCGAGGGGACCGGGCTGGGCCTGTCGATGATCTACGGGTTTGCCAAGCAGGCCGGCGGCGTGGTCACGCTGGACAGCAAGGAGGGGGTCGGTACGTCGGTCAGGGTCTTCCTGCCGCGCTACGAGGGGGCGTTGAACGATGCGGCGGCGCCGGGGCCGCAAGCCAGTCCGCCGGCCGAGCACGCCCGCCAGGCGGTCGTCGTGCTGGTGGAAGACGATGCCAACGTGCGCGAGATGGTGCGCGAATGCCTGGTCGAACTGGGCATGCGGGTGGTGACGGCCAATGACGGCGATGCGGGCCTTGAGCGCGTGCGCGCCACGACCGATATCGATCTGCTGGTGACCGACGTCGGGCTGCCGGGATTGAACGGACGCCAACTGGCCGATGCCGCCCGCGTTTCGTATCCGGACCTGAAGGTGCTGCTGATGACGGGGTATGCCGAAAGCGCTGCGCGCGGCTCGGGCTTCCTGGACAACGGCATGGAGCTGATCGTCAAGCCGTTCGCGCTGGACGTGCTGGCCGCCCGGGTGCAGCGCATGCTGGATCCCGCCGCCGAGGCGGCGGGCGTGGCCCGCACCGCATCGTCGTCCGTCGGGTGACCGGGTTTCAAGCACCGGTAAAAATTGCCTGCCGGTGGCGGTCGGGCAAGGGGCAGGGGGGCATGGGCATGGCGATTGCTGTACGGAGATGGCAACTCAAAAGGAGCCTATCCATGAAGATCCGTGCCTTGACCTATGCAATCGCAGCCGCCTCCGTCGCGGGGGCAGCCCTTCTGGGCGCTCCCGGCGCCGTCCTGGCGCAGTCGGCCGCGCCCACCGCGCCGTCCACGACGCCCAACGACGGCACCGCGGTGCAGCCGAACCGGCCCGTGCCGCCGGGGCAGGCAGCCCCCGCGCCCAACGCCGCGCCCAACACGGCGACCACGCCGCCCAATCTGGACAAGGGCAGCGCCACGTCGTCCGACAAGCGCAGCGGCGAAATGCCGGCGCGCCCTCGCGAGGCCAACGACAACGTGCCGCGCACGCCGGCCGCCGGCGCCGCGCCGCCGCCGGGATATCCCAATAGTGGCGGCAGCAAGTAAGCCGTCGGCCGCAGCCACACAGAGCAATGCCCACCCGTCAGGGTGGGCATTGTTTTATCGGGCCGCCGCAAGTACGCAAAGCGTGCGCGCGGGACAAGGCCATCAATGCTGTCTGCGAAGCTCGGCGGGCGGCAGGCGCAGCTGGCCGCGGTACTTGGAGACGGTGCGACGGGCCAGGACGATGCCGCTGGTGGCCAGCTGCTGGGTGAGGGCAACGTCGGACAGCGGCATGGCCGGGTCTTCGGCGTCGATCAGTTCCTTGATCAACGCGCGCACGGCCGCCGCCGAGCAGGTGCCGCCGGAATCGGTGGGCAGCTCGCGTGAGAAGAAGTGGCGGAATTCGAACACGCCACGCGGGGTCACCATGTATTTGCTGACCGTGGCGCGTGAAACGGTCGACTCGTGCATGTCCAGATCGTCGGCCACCTCTTTGAGCATCAGCGGGCGCAAGGCGACTTCGCCGTACTCGAAGAACGTCTGCTGGCGCTTGACGATCGCTTCGGCCACGCGCTGGATGGTGGTGTAGCGCTGTTCCACGTTGCGCACCAGCCAGCGCGCTTCCTGCAGTTCCTGCGCCATGGGGCTGCGGTCGTCCAGGCGTGCGCGGCGGAACAGGTCGGCATAGACCCGGTGCAGCCGGGCCTGCGGCATGGCGCTGCGATTGGGCACCACGCGCCAGCGCGAATGCCACTTGTCGACGAAGACGTCGGGCACCACATAGGCGGGGGCCTGGATGTCGTAGCGACGGCCGGGCTTGGGGTCCAGGCCGCGGATCAGCGCGCACGCTTCGCGCAGCGCGTCTTCCGTACAGTTCAGCGCGCGCCGCATGCCGGCGGCATCGTTCTTGGCCAACCGCTCGATCTGCTCGCCGACGATGCGCAGCGCCAGTTCGCGCAGCGACGCGCTGATGCCGGGCAGGGCGGCCAGTTGCAGCGACAGGCATTCCTGCAGGTCGCGGGCGCCCAGGCCCGGCGCGTCCAGCTGCTGCACCAGGCGCAGCGCGGCCAGCCATTCGCCTTCGTCGGGCGGCGGGGCGAAATCGGGGCTGAGGGCGCTGCACAGATTGTCCAGCGGGGTGCGCAGGTAGCCGTCTTCATCGAGCGAATCGATGATGAATTCCGCCAGCAGGCGGCCGCGCGGTTCCAGGCGATAGTTGCCCAGGTCCAGCGACAGTTTTTCGCGCATGGACACCGGCGCGCTGGCCCACTGGCCCAGGTCGTGGTCTTCGCCGTCGGCGCGGCTGGTGGTGGGGTAGTCGCCGGAGTATTCCGGCGCGGCGGGCACGTCGGCGGGCGCCTCGCCTTCCTGCGCCTCGGCCAGGGCCGGCGCCGCGGGTTCGGCGTCGGGGGGGACGGCGCCCTGATCGGGCTGGCCGGGGGCCGGGTCCGACACTTGCTCATCCCCATCCTCAAGGAAGGGATTGGTGGCCATCGCCAGTTCGACGGCGGTCGTGAATTCCAGCGCCGACATCTGCAGCAGCTTGACGGATTGCTGCAGCCTGGGCGCGAGCGTCATTTGCTGGCGCAGGCGCAGTTCTTGCATGGGATGTCCCAATCTCGTCTCCTGGAGCGGGTGCCGCCGAATGGCGGCTCATCCTTCTATTCATGCAAGAACCATGCCCGCTTTTCGCCCGGGCGGCGCCGGGCGCGCAGGGCGCTTTGTCCCTTCAAGCTTTACAAGGTGGCGGTAAAAACTGCGTGCGCAGAGAAAGGCGGGGTCCCGCCGTGCCCTCACGCAGCGGCCGGCCCGCCCTGTTCCTTCTCGTAGACGTCCAGGCGGTTGTAGAGCGTTTTCAGGCTGACCCCCAGGGTCTCGGCCGCCAGGCGTTTGTCGCCGCCGTGGTGGGCCAGGGTGGCCAGGATGAAGTCGCGCTGGGCATTGCCCAAGGCGGTGCCCACCGGCACGTTCAGGGCGCCGTCCTTGAACTCGGCCGGCTGCGCCACGCGCGGACGCGGCAGCGCGATGTCCAGCACGTCGTCGCTCAGGATGTAGGCGCGTTGCACGGCATTGCGCAACTCGCGCACGTTGCCCGGCCAATCGTGCTGCGCGATCGCCTCGAGCAGGGGCTTGGCGAAGGTCTTGCGCGTGCCGTGCTGGCGGTTCATGGCATCCAGGAAACGCTGTGCCAGGATCAGCGCATCGCCGGGGCGCTCGCGCAGCGGCGGCACGCGCAGCGGGATGACGAGCAGCCGATGCAGGAAGTCCTGCCGCAGCCGGCCGTCGGCCACGGATGCGGCCGGATCGCGGTTGCTGGCGCAGATGATGCGCACGTTGGCGCGCAGCAGGTCGGCGCCGCCCACGCGCTGGTAGGTGCCGGCTTCGAGCACGCGCAGGAAATGCACCTGCATGTCGGGCGGCATTTCGGTGACTTCGTCCAGGAACAGGGTGCCGCCGCTGGCGTATTCGAAATAGCCGGCGTTCTGCGCCACGGCGCCGGTGAAGCTGCCTTTCTCGTGGCCGAACAATTCGGCGTGCGCGAGCGAGCCGCTGATGGCGCCGCAGTTGATGGCCACGAACGGACAGTCGCGGCGGGCGCTGGCGTCGTGGATGGCGCGGGCCACCACTTCCTTGCCGGCGCCGCTTTCGCCGACGATGAAGACGCTGGCGTCGGTACCGGCGGCCAGGCGCAGTTGCGTGGCCAGCTTTTGCATGATGGGGGACAGTCCGGAGACGTCCATGGCGGGGGTGGCGGGCGCGGCGGCGTCTCCGCGGTCGCCGGCGGAGCGAGCAGGCATGATGCGTAAATCCTCGGCCCGAAAGGGCGTGCTGACAGGCCGATGGTAGAGGCCTTGGCGCCCGCGGTTGCGACCAGTTGAAAGCAATCGAAAAGTTTAGTGGATCGTATCGAATGTTTACGTCCGCCGCGCTCAGACTCGGTATGCTCGAAGTTGGCCGGAAAAGGCACGGGCACCGCCCGGATCTCCGAGCCAGGGAGCCCTCATGCCTCATCTGTTGATCGTCGAAGACGACGATGCCATCCGCGAAACGTTGGCCGAGATCGGTCGCGACAGCGGCTTTACGGTGGCCCTTGCCGCCAGCGTGAAGGACGCGCTGATCCAGCTTGAGCGCCAGGCGCCGGACCTGGTGCTGACCGACGTGCGCCTGCCCGGGGGCAGCGGCATGGATATCTTCAAGAACGTGGCGGTGGCCAGCGCCGAGGTCGTGGTGATGACCGGCCACGGCACGGTCGACAACGCCGTCCAGGCGCTGCGCCTGGGCGCGACCGACTACCTGACCAAGCCCATCTGCATGGATCGCCTGAACGAGATCCTGGCGCGCATCCTGGCCAATGCCGGGGGCGAGCGGCCGGGCACGCCGTTCGAAGAGCCGGGCCGCTTCGGCAAGATGTACGGTACGTCGGCGCCGATGCGCGAGCTGTACCGCCAGATCGGACGCGTGGCGCCCACCAATGTCACCGTGCTGCTGATCGGCGAAAGCGGCACGGGCAAGGAACTGGCCGCGCACGCCATCCACGAACTCAGCGCGCGGCGCCAGCGCCCGTTCATCGCGGTCAATTGCGGCGCGATCTCGCCGCACCTGATCGAAAGTGAAATGTTCGGTCACGAACGCGGCAGCTTCACTGGTGCCGATCGCCAGCACAAAGGCTATTTCGAGCGCGCGGACGGGGGCACGCTGTTCCTGGACGAAGTCACCGAAATGCCGCTCGACCTGCAGGTGAAGTTGCTGCGGGTGCTGGAAACCGGCCAGTTCATGCGGGTGGGCACCAACCGCGAAATCGGATGCGACATCCGCATCATCGCCGCCACCAACCGCAACCCCGAACAGGCGGTGCAGGAAGGCAAGCTGCGCGAAGACCTGTACTACCGCCTCAGCGTGTTTCCGCTGGAATTGCCGCCGCTGCGCGAGCGGGGCGAAGACATCGCTTTCCTGGCCGACCGCTTCCTGCAGGCGCAGAACCAGGAAACCGGCAGCGACAAAGTGTTTTCGGCGCGCGCCCTGGCCGCGCTGGCGCAGTACGAATGGCCGGGCAATGTGCGCGAATTGAAGAATTACGTGCGGCGCGCCTTCATCATGGCGGAAGGCAATGAACTCGATGTCGGCCTGCTGGCCCCGCAGGTGTCGCCCAGCGGCGACGCGAACCTGGGCGGCCAGGTGACCGTGCCCGTGGGTGAAACCCTGGCCGAAGCCGATCGCCGCTTGATCCTGGCAACGCTGGAGCGCTGCAAGGGCGTCAAGAAGCAGGCCGCGGCCGTATTGGGCATCAGCCCCAAGACCCTGTACAACCGGCTCGAGGAATACGCGGCGGCGGGCTACCTGTTGCCAGGCGAGCCGCCGCCGTCGTCCACCCATGCGGCGCGCTGACGCGCGCCGCGCCCGGCAAGCGGGCGGGTGGGCTTACTTGCCGTAGCGGGTCTTCAGGTCCGCCATGCAGGTGTCCTTGGCGTTACCCGACATGGCATCGCACTTTTCCTTGCCGACCTTGTAGTCCGCGTCATTGCGGGTCTTGGCGGCGTCATGGTTGGCTTCGGCCTTTTCCTTGCCGGCCTTGGCATCGGCGCGGGCCTTGTCGCGCGTGGCTTCGGCTTGCGCCTGGCAGACGTCCTTCTGGTTGCCCTTCATGGCATCGCACTGCTTCTTGTCCATCTTGTATTGATTGTCGATCTGTTCGCTGCTGCGCACTTGCGTGGTTTGCGCCGAGACCGGCAGCGCCAGGGCCGACAGGCACAGGGCCGCGGCGGGAATGAGCGTCAGGGACAGGCGGGTATTGGACAATTTCATGGATCACTCCTTTGGATGAGGACGGCCGGATGGTTGGCCGTCCCGCGCGGTTCCTTGAGCAAGTGCCGTGCCCGGGCGGGGCAGGCACGGCA
>NZ_JCBANA010000029.1:0-76051 GCF_059760725.1 Achromobacter sp. 1014246743 | reverse complement strand
GCATGCAGGGTCAAGCCCTAGGCTACCGTCCAGTGTCCGCGATGGCGTCAGAGGTGAGAGACAGGGGTTTAGTCTTCAGAACAGGGTCAGGCACCTAAGGGAGCCGCAGAAACTCACCTGTCTCTCGCGGAATGGTAGCTAACCATCCCAGGGCTCAAGATACAAGGGAAGGCCGAAGGCCTGGACGAAGATGACGAGGGGGAAGTCCGGAGCGAAGGCTCCGGACCGCAATCGTTGGCGCGCGCCACGTGTGCACCACCCGCGCCGGGCGGCCTACGAAGAAGCCCCCCCCACAGCACAAAAAAAACCGCGCCCCGTCGCGCGCAGCGACACCCATTCGCTTACAGATACCGCTTGAACCACTCCAGCATCCGCCCCCACCCATCCTTGGCAGCCGCAGCCTGATAATTCGCCCGATAATCCGCCATGAACGCATGATCCGCGTCCGGATACACCACGAACTCCGACCGCTTGGCATTGTCATTGCCGCCGGCAAGCTTGCCCTTCATGATCTCGATATCCGACACCGGAATGCTGGCGTCCTTGGCCCCATACAAGCCCAACACCGGCGCATGCAGTTCATTGACCACGTCAAACGCCACGCGCTTGATCAAGGGTCCGTGCCCCGTGCTCAACTTTCCGTACCACGCCACCCCTACCTTCACATCCGGGTTGTGCGCCGCATACATCCACGTCAGGCGCCCGCCCCAGCAAAAGCCCGTCACGGCCACGCGCTTGGGGTCGCCGCCGTGCTGCGCGGCCCAGGCCACGCTCGCGTCCAGGTCCGCGAACACCTGCTCGTCGGACACCTTGCTCACGATCTCGGCGATCAGCTTCGGAATATCGGTATAGGTGGAGGCGTCGCCCTGGCGCTGGTACAGATTCGCGGCCACGGCCAGATAGCCGGCCTTGGCGACCCGGCGGCAGATATCCTTGATGTGCTCGTGCACCCCGAAGATTTCCTGCACGACCAGCACCACGGGCAGGTTCTGCTTGCCCTCCGGGGCGGCGTAGTAAGCGTCCAGGGCTCCATCAGCCACGGGCAGTTGGAAATCCCCGTGGACCAGCCCCTGCGTATCCGTGTGGATCACGGTGGGGGCAACGTTGCCTGCGGCGGCGGAAAAACTCATGGCGAACTCCTGTATAGGGATCAACGCGGGACCGGCGCCCCGCGCTTCGCCAACAAGGCATGCGCGACACGACCGGCCAGGATCAGGACAAAGCCGGGTATCGCGAACGCCGCGCCTCAGTGCGTGTGGACGTGCTCCGTGCGCGCCGCGCCTTGGCCGGCATCAGGCTCGTGCTCGTGCCCGTGGTGCATCAGCGTCGTCACGCTGTAGATCAGCGCCACGCCCACGCCCACCAGCAGCAGCTGCGGCACCGCATCGGCCAGGGATACCCGTTCGTGCATCTGCGGCATCAGGTCGGCCACCGAAATGTAGAGGAAGCTGCTGGCGGCAACCACCAATACGTATGGCACCCAGCCCTGCGCTTGCTGCAGCACGAAGTAGCCTATTATGCCGCCCACGGCTGAACACAAGCTGGTAAAGAGAATCAGCGCAAACGCCCGGCGCCGCGCCAGGCCCGCGTTCAGCAACACGACGAAATCGCCCAGCTTGTGCGGCACTTCGTGCACGATGATCGAGGCCGCCGTCAGCACGCCCAAGAGCGGATCGGTCAGGAAGGCCGCCGCCACCAAGACCCCGTCGCACAGGTTGTGCAACGAACTGCCGATCAGGATCAGCACCCCGCCGCGGCCCGCCTCGTGGCGGTCGTGACCCGAATGGTGATGGTGCCCGTCACCTTCGTGGTGGTGGCTATGGCGCAGCAGCGCGATCTTTTCCAGCACGAAGAAACCGATCAGCGACGCCAGCATCAGCCCGAACAGCACGTGCGCATCGCCCACCGCGCCCTCGAACGCCTCGGGCAACAGATGCAGCAGCGCCACCGACAGCAGCACGCCCACCGACAGGCTGACCATGTGGTGCAGGTATTGGGCGAACACCTTGTAGGCCAGCCAGCTGGCGACAAGGACGGCAATGAGGCCACCGGTGACGGTAGCGAGCAGGACCCAGAGCAGCAACATTTGGGGGACGGTTTATTGGCGGGGAAGCGCAACATTATATTGTTGCAACCGCAAAAGCGGAAATGGGCCGCCCGTGGGCAGCCCATTCCGTAACGCGGGCCGGCGCCGGTCAACGTCCCTCGCTGCCCCTGGACCGGCGCCCGACCGACCAGCGCCCCGGCCCATCCAGACCGAAGCCCCTCGCACCGTCCTCAGTGCGCCTGTTCCCAGTTCTTGCCCACGCCCACCTCGGCCACCAGCGGCACGCGCAGCTCGGCCACATTGCACATCAGGCGCGGCAGCGCTTCCTTGACCAGTTCCAGTTCCGCGTCCGGCGCTTCCAGCACCAGTTCATCGTGCACCTGCATGATCATGCGCGTCTGCAGCTTTTCGGCCTCGAGCCAGTCCTGCACGGCCACCATCGCCATCTTGATCAGGTCGGCCGCGGTGCCCTGCATGGGCGCGTTGATCGCGGCCCGCTCGGCGCCCTGGCGGCGCGGCCCCGAAGCGCCACGGATTTCCGGCAGTTGCAGCCGGCGTCCGAACACGGTTTCCACGTAGCCCTGTTCGCGCGCCACGCGACGGGTGTTTTCCATGTACATCGCCACGCCGGGATAGCGCGCGAAGTAGCGGTCGATGTAGGCCTGCGCGGCATCGCGCGTGATGCCCAGGTTGGATGCCAGGCCGAATACGCCCATGCCGTAGATCAGGCCGAAGTTGATGGCCTTGGCCGCGCGGCGCTGCTCGGACGAAACGTCCTGCAGCGCCACCCCGAACACTTCCGAGGCCGTGGCGCGGTGGATGTCTTCGCCGGCGGCAAACGCACGTTGCAGGTTGGCGTCGTCCGACACGTGCGCCATGATGCGCAGCTCGATCTGGGAGTAGTCGGCCGACAGCAGCAGGCCCTGCTCGGCGATGAAGGCCTCGCGCACCCGGCGCCCGGCCTCGGTGCGCACGGGAATGTTCTGCAGGTTGGGATCGGACGAGGCCAGGCGGCCGGTGATCACCGCGGCCTGCGAATAGCGCGTGTGCACGCGGCCCGTATCGGGGTTGATCATTCGCGGCAGCTTGTCCGTGTAGGTGGACTTCAGCTTGGACAGTCCGCGGTATTCCAGCAGCACCTGCGGCAGCGGATAGTCCTGCGCCAGCTTGCTCAGCACTTCCTCGTCGGTGGACGGCGCGCCGCCCGCCGTCTTGCGCACCACCGGCAGCTGCATGCGGCCAAACAGGATCTCGCCCAATTGCTTGGGCGAATTCAGGTTGAACGGCTGCCCGGCCAGCTCGTAGGCCTTTTGCTCGAGCTGCAGCATTTCCTGGCCCAGCTTGTGGCTCTGGCGGCCCAGCTCGGCCGCGTCCACCTTGACGCCATTGCGCTCGATGGTGGTCAGCACGGCGGACACCTGCATTTCCAGCAGGTAGATGCGTTCCAGCCCGGCATCGGCGGCCACCTGCGGGCGCAGCACCTGGTGCAGTTGCAACGTGAAGTCGGCGTCTTCCGCCGCATAGTGGCCGGCCTTGTCCACCGCCACTTCGTCAAAGCCGATCTGCTTGGCGCCCTTGCCGCACAGGTCTTCGTACGACACGCCGCTGCGGCCCAGGTAACGCTGCGCCAGGTCGTTCAGGCCGACGCGGTTATGCGATTCCAGCACGTAGGCTTGCAGCATCGTGTCATCGGTGATGCCGGCCAGTCGGATGCCTTCGTTGGCGAATACGTGCGCGTCGTACTTGGCGTGATGCAGCAGCTTGGCGCGCGAAGCGTCCTGCAGCCAGGGGCGCAGGCGCTCCAGCACCTCGGCCTTGGGCAATTGCGTGGCGTTGTCCGGGCCGCGGTGCGCCACCGGGATGTAGCAGGCGACGCCCGGCGCCACTGCCATCGACAGCCCCACCAGCCTGGCCTGCATCTCGTCCAGCGAGGTGGTTTCGGTATCCAGCGCCACCCGCTCGGCCGTCTGCAGTTTTTCAAGCCAGGCGTCGAACGCGGGCCAGTCCGAAATGATCTGGTAGTCCACTTCGGTGGGAGCAACCGGCACTTCGACCGCCACGCGGGCGTCGCCCGCCGGCACGCGTTCGGCATCGCCGGTCAGGTCGCGCAGCCAGGTGCGGAAACCGTAGCGTTCGTAGAGTTCGGTCAGGGTCGCTTCGTCGCGACCGCGCGGCGTCAGGTCGTCGACGCTGTCGACGTGGCCGGTCAGGTCGCAATCACATTTCACGGTGAGCAGCTGGCGCGTCAGCGGGAAATTCGGAATGGCTTCGCGCAGGTTGTTGCCCGCCACCCCCTTGATGCCCTCGGCGCCTTCGACCAGTTTGTCGATCGAGCCGAATTCCGAGATCCATTTGGCGGCCGTCTTGGGCCCCACCTTGGTCACGCCCGGCACGTTGTCGACCGTGTCGCCGACCAGCATCAGGTAGTCCACGATGCGGTCCGGCGGTACGCCGAACTTGTTGACCACGCCAGCCTCGTCCAGCACTTCGCCGCTCATGGTGTTGACCAGCGTGACGTGGCTGTTGACCAACTGCGCCAGGTCCTTGTCGCCGGTGGACACGATGGTGTGCACGTCGCGCTCGGCGGCGCGGCAGGCCAGCGTGCCGATCACGTCGTCGGCTTCGACGCCTTCGATGGCCAGCACCGGCCAACCCAGTGCGCGCACGGCGCGGTGTATGGGTTCGATCTGGGCCGCCAGGTCTTCGGGCATGGGCGGACGATGCGACTTGTATTCCGGGTACAGATCGTCGCGGAAGGTCTTGCCGCGCGCATCGAAAATACATGCGGCATACTCTGCCTTATAGTCGGCTACCAGCTTGCGCAGCATATTGACCACGCCGTACAGCGCCCCGGTGGGTTCGCCTTGCGCGTTGCGCAAATCAGGCATAGCGTGGAAAGCGCGGTACAGGTAGCTTGAACCGTCGACCAGCAATAGGGTTTTTTTCATGGTTACAAAGGCAGATATGGCAACAACTGCGGCAAATACGGCGGCAACGACGGCGGAAACGCCCGCCAACAAGCAAATTCCGCTGATTATGTCAGAGATACGGACGGCGGCAGACAAGCTCGCCCATATCGGGCCCGCGGTCAGCGTCTTTGGCAGTGCGCGCGTCAGCCGCAACTCGCCCCACTACGAAACCACCGTCGCGATTTCGGCCGCCCTGGCCGAGGCGGGTTTCGCGGTCATCGCGGGCGGCGGACCGGGCATCATGGAAGCGGCCAACAAAGGCGCTTTCGAAACCGGCGGCACCAGCATCGGGCTGAACATCAGCCTGCCGCACGAAGCACACAACAACGAATACCAGACTATAAGCCTGTCGTTCGAATATTTCTTTTCGCGCAAGGCCACCTTCTTCATGCACAGCTTCGCCTACGTGGCGATGCCGGGCGGCTTCGGCACCCTGGACGAGCTCTTCGAAGCGTTGACGCTGATCCAGACCGGCAAGGTCCCGCCTGCGCCCATCGTGCTGGTGGGCAGCGAATACTGGTCGGGCCTGGTCGAATGGCTGGGTGGCCAGGTCTTGGCCAATGGCATGATCGGCGCGCACGACCTGGATCTCTTCATCATCGAAGACGATCCCCGCAAGGTCGTGCGCAAGGTGGTCGAATTCCACCAGAAGGTCAACTCCGACGCGCAATACGCGCCGTCGCTGCCGGCCTGACAGGAAACGGGGCCAAAGCCCTGGCGGCCCCAGACGGGGCCGCCGTCCTGCCCTATTTGCGCATGAAAGACGGCAGCACGTCCGCCGGAATCGGGCAGACGTAAGGCTGGCCGCCGCGCATGTCCAGCAGCTCTTGCTTGGCGCGCGCCAGCGCCTCGGGCTGGCGGTACAGGTCCGCGGCGGTCGCGGCGATGATCTTCGCGGCGTGCACCATGCCCTTGTGGGCCAGCGACAGCTTGCCCTGCGCCACCATCTGCCACGAATGGAACGGCGTGCCATAGGTATAGCAGGCGCCCCAGCATTGCGCCGTGGGCGTGACCCAGCTGACGTCGCCGACGTCGGTCGAGCCGTAGCTGATCTCGGTCTTGCCCGGCTCGTAGGGGGCCACGCCGCTGAACAGCGGCGTCGGGTTGCGCAGCACCGCGCCCAGGTTCTTGCCCGCATTGTCGATATCGTCGGGGGAAATCGCGTCCCACATCCGGCGTGCGGCCTGCTGTTCGCCTTCGGTGTAGGACGGCCCCTGCAACGCCTGCATGTTGGCGTACATGACCTCGTTCAACACCCCATTGGGGATGTAGTTCGAGCAGGCCTTGTCGAACACGATCTCCAGCTCGCAGCCGGTCATCAGCGCCGCCCCGCGGGCCACGTTCTTGACGCGCTCGTACAGCTCGGCCGCCTGCGAATTGATGGGGGCGCGCACCAGGTACAGCACCTCGGCGCGGGCCTGCACCACGTTGGGCGAGATGCCGCCGCTGTTGGTCACCGCATAGTGCACCCGCGCATCGGGCACCATGTGCTCGCGCAGGTAGTTCACGCCCACGTTCATCAATTCCACCGCGTCCAGCGCGCTGCGGCCCAGGTGCGGCGAATTGGCCGCATGCGCCGCCACGCCCCGAAAACGGAAGTAGGCCTGGATATTGGCCAGCGACGACTGATGGAAAATGCCGGTGTGCGACGCCGGGTGCCACGTCAGCGCCGCATCCAGGTCATCGAACAGCCCGGCGCGCGCCATGAAGGTCTTGCCCGAGCCGCCCTCTTCGGCCGGACAGCCATAGAAGCGGATGGTGCCGGGCAAGCCGTTGTCCTGCAGGAATTCCTTGACCGCCACCGCGGCGAAATGTGCGGCCGTGCCCAGCAGATGGTGGCCGCAGCCGTGGCCGTTGCCATTGGGCGTTTCCGGCGACGGCTGGCAGGCGAACGCGCCGCTTTCCTGGCTCAGGCCCGACAGCGCATCGTATTCGCCCAGGATGCCGATCACCGGGCCGCCGCTGCCCGCCTCGGCCACGAAGGCCGTGGGGATGCCGGCCGCGTCGCGGGTGACGCGAAAGCCCGCGTCTTGCAGCATGGCGATGTGCAGTTCGGCCGATTTGTGCTCGTCGTAGCGCAGTTCGGCCAGGCTCCAGATGCGGTCGCTCAGTTCCGCATAGCGTTCGCTGCGCGCGTCGATGAACGGCGCAAGTTTGTCGATGGCTCCCATCGCGTCTCCAGTGGCGGGTCTATAGGGTCTACCCCCGCTTTCGCGGGCGGCGTAAAACCGTTTACTCGTCCAGCTTGATGCCGGCAGTTTCAATGATTTTTCGGTTGGCGGCCAGCGTCTGCGCGATACGTTCGCCAAAGGCCTGCGGCGTACCGGTCAGCGGCTCGGCGCCCAGGGCCGCCAGGCGCTGCACCAGCGCCGGGTCCGCCAGCGCACGCTGCGCCGCGCCATTGACGGCCTGCACCACCGCATCCGGCGTGCCGGCCGGCGCGACCAGGCCAAACCAGGTCTGGCCCAGCGCGTTCAATTGCGGATAACCCAATTCGGCCAGCGTCGGCAATTGCGGCAGGCCGGCCAGCCGCGTGGGCGCCGACACGGCGATCGGGCGCAACTTGCCCGCCTTGATCAGCGACTGCGCCGAGGCGTACTGGTCCTGCTGCACCTGCACCTCGCCGCCCACGGCCGCGGTCAGCGCCGGCCCCATGCCGCGATACGGCACGTGCAGCACCTCAACCTTCAGGTCGGCATTCATGGCGGCCAAGTTCAAATGGCCCTGCGAACCGACGCCGGGCGACCCAAACGAATACTTGCCCGGATGGGCCCGCAGCTCGGCCAGGAACTGCGCGAAATCATTCGCCGGAAACGCCGGGTTCACCATCCACACCACCGGCACGGTCGCCACGGCGCCCACCGGCGTCAGATGGGTCGCCGGATCCACCCGCCTGGTGCCGTACAGCAGCGGGTTCACGGCCATCGTGCTGACCGTGGCCATACCCAGCGTGTAGCCATCCGGCTCGGCTCGCGCCACGGCCTCGGTGCCGATCAGCCCGCCAGCGCCGGCGCGGTTTTCCACCACCACGCTCTGGCCCAGTTCCTTGCGCAGGCCGTCGGCCACCGCTCGCGCCAACACATCGGTCGAGCCACCGGGGGCGAATGGCACGATCAGGCGCACCGGCTGGGTGGGATAGGCGCCCGCGGCCAGGGCCCCGGAAGAAACGCCGGCGGCGACGGCACAGACGACAGCATGCAATAGGCGGAACGTCATGGAACAGCCCCTCCTGGGCGTGATCACGTGGAAACGTCATTCTGGGCAGGGCATATCCTTATTTCAAATACATTAATGCGTCTATATATTCGAAATTTGAATAGCTAAAACACCCCTGCTCCTGCCATGGACGTCGCTCCCGCCACCCTGCTGTCCCGCCTCTTGGCCAAGGGCCGCCTGCGCCACCTGCAACTGCTGGCGGGCGTGGCGGACCTGGGCAGCGTGCAGCAGGCCGCGGCCCAGATCGGCATGAGCCAACCGGCCGCCACCCACGCCCTGGCCGATATCGAAGCCCTGCTGGGCGTCAGCCTGTTCGAACGCCACGCCCGCGGCATGCGCACCACTCGCAGCGGTCAGTTGATGGCGGAATGCGCGCGCGGCATGCTCACTACGCTGCGGGCGTCCACCAATTCGGTTGCGGCGCTGCGCGACGGCGCCGCGGGCAGCCTGCGCCTGGGCGCCATTCCCGCCGCCAGCGGCGGCCTGCTGGCCGAGCGCCTGCCGGCCTACATGCTGGCCCACCCCGACCTGCACGTGGAAGTCCAGGAAGGCAGCCGCGAACAACTGCTGCCACTGGCGGCCGCCGGCAACCTGGACATGCTGCTGTGCCGGCGCCCGGAGGCCATGCCCGCCGGCCTGGAATTCGTGCCGTTGCAGCAGGATGCGGCTGTCATCGTCGGCACCAAAGGCCATCCGCTGCTGGCCGGCCCTACCCCGCCCACGCTCGCCCAGGTCGCCTCGCAGTTGTGGATCGAACCACGCCCCGAGCTGGCGATCCACGCCGTCTTCAGCGCCTTTTTCGAGCGCGCCGGCATCGTTCCCCGACTGTGCCGGCTGGCCAGCGCCGCGCCGCCCATGCCCTTGCTGATCGCCGTGATGCAGGCGCAGCAGGCGCTGGCCATGGTGCCGCTGACGCTTGCCGACTGGTACCTGCGCCATGGCCACTTCCAGCGCATACGAATCGATTCGCCCGGCGCCTTCCAGCCCATCGGCGCCGTCGTGCGCGAAGACGGGCCCGGCCGGGAGTTCCTGGACTGGCTGATGGCGGCGCCCCGCCCCTAGCCGATATCAGCGCATCGCCCGCACGATGGCCTCGCGCGCCAGCTCGATGAAACGGTCTTCGCCCGGCCGTGGCGGCAGCAGGCGGAATTCAACCTCGGGCAGCGGCGGCAGACCCGGCCACTGCGCGCGGGTGATGCCTGGCGCCAACGCCGACTCGTTCAGGCAGGCCACGCCCAGCCCCGCCGCAATCGCCAGTTGCAGGCCCGCCACGCCAGACGCCACGTGCGCCACCGCATACGGTACGCTGCGCCGCGACAGCAGGCGCTCGGCATATTGGCGCAGCGCGCACGTTTCCGGCAGCGCCAACAGCGGCAACGCCCCGCGCGTTGCCTGGGTGCCATCTGCCGCCATCCACAAGAGCGACTCGCGCCGCAGCACCGGCCCTTGCGGGCGGCCTTTACCTGCGCCGCGTTCCAGGATGACCATCGAGATACCCACGTCGATCTCGCCGCGCTCATAGGCCGCTTCGATCGCGCCGCTTTTCATGATGGTGACGTGCATGCGCACCTGCGGATACTGCTCGTTCAAGCGCCGCAGCATGCCCGCCACATCACCCGGGCGAAAGTAGTCGGTGATGCACAGGCGCAGTTCGCCTTGCAACGCCACGCAGGTCGCGGTAGGCCTCTTCGCTCAGCGCCAGGATCGCGCGCGCATGCGCCAGCAGCCGCTCACCGGCCGGCGTGGCGGACACGCCCGACTTGCCGCGGATCAGCAGCGCCTGCCCGGCGCGTTCCTCCAGCTTGCGCATCTGCTCGCTCACCGACGATTGCGACAGGAACACCTTGGGCGCCGCCGCCGTCAGGCTGCCCGCATCCAGCACGGCGACCAGGGTACGCAATTGGTCCAAGTCGAATCCAGACATAGCCTATCCAACGGTTTATTCGATGGCTGAAATCGTAAATTCCCGCTTTTCCGATGTCAATCCGCTTCCTACACTGGCGCCATACCCTCACCCACGGAGCCTTCCATGCCTCACATCGTCATCCACGTTTCCGGCCAGTCCGATGCCCACGTCAACCGCCGCATCGTCGACGCCGTCGCCGGCCTGACCCAGACAGTCCTGGGCAAGAAGCTGCCGGTCATCGCCATCACCCTGCAGCACATCCCGCATGACCTCTGGTTCATCGGCGGCCAACCGCTGTCGGAACTGGGCAAGAACGCCTTTCACCTGGACATCAGCGTCACCGACGAAACCAACACCAAGGCAGAAAAGGCACGCTTCATCCAGGAAATCTACGCGGCATTCAGAGAGATCCTGGGCGAGCTGCACGAGTGCTCGTACGTGCACGTGATCGATGCCCGCGCGGCGGCGTATGGCTACGGCGGCAAGACACAGGAATATCGCCATCAGCATGCCTGAGCCGAAGGCAAAGTGATCCCGCCGCACCCTGTCGGGTCGTAAAAAAAAGGCCGTACACCCTTGGGGCGTACGGCCTTTTTGCTGCCTTGCCAAGCGGGGCGATGCCCCGCCTGGCGCTTAGACGGCGGATTCGCGTGCGGCGCGCTTGCGCTCGTTTTCGAGCAGGTAGCGCTTGCGCAGACGGATCGACTTGGGCGTGATTTCGACCAGTTCGTCGTCGTCGATGAACTCCACGGCGTATTCCAGCGACATCTGGATCGGCGGAACCAGGCGCACGGCTTCGTCGGTACCCGAAGCGCGCACGTTGGTCAGCTGCTTGCCCTTGATGGGGTTCACGACCAGGTCGTTGTCGCGGCTGTGGATGCCGATGATCATGCCTTCGTACAGCGCATCGCCCGGATTGACGAACATGCGGCCGCGATCCTGCAGCTTCCACAGGGCGTAGGCCACGGCGTCGCCGTGATCCTGGCTGATCAGCACGCCGTTGCGGCGCTCACCGATCGAGCCTTCCTTGACGGGCGCGTATTCGTGGAAGATGTGGCTCATCAGGCCCGTGCCGCGCGTCAGCGTCAGGAACTCGTTCTGGAAGCCGATCAGCCCACGGGCCGGAATCAGGTATTCCAGGCGGGTGCGGCCACGGCCGTCCGGCTGCATGTCCTGCAGGTCGCCCTTGCGGCGGCCCAGCTCTTCCATCACGCCGCCCTGGTGGGCGTCTTCGACGTCGATGGTCAGCGATTCGAACGGCTCGCACTTCACGCCGTCGATGTCCTTGAACACCACGCGCGGACGCGACACGGCCAGCTCGTAGCCTTCGCGGCGCATCGTTTCCAGCAGGATCGTCAGGTGCAGTTCACCGCGGCCCGACACTTCGAACACCGTGTCGTCGCCGGTGTCGCGCACACGCAGCGCCACGTTGGACTTCAGTTCGCGGTCCAGGCGGTCACGCAGCTGGCGGCTGGTGACGAACTTGCCTTCGCGGCCGGCCAGCGGCGACGTGTTCACCATGAAGTTCATGGTCAGGGTCGGTTCGTCGATGCGCAGCATCGGCAGCGCGTCTTGCGTGGCGGCGTCGGTGACCGTGCAGCCGATGCCCAGTTCTTCGATGCCGTTGATCAGCACGATGTCGCCGGCTTCGGCTTCATCGACCACGATGCGCTCCAGGCCGTGGAACTTCAGGACCTGGTTGATGCGGCCGCGGCCGCCCTGGCCTTCGGGGCCGAACTTGTAGGCCACGTCCATGCCGGGGCGCATACGGCCACGGTTGATGCGGCCCACGCCGATCTTGCCGACGTAGCTGTTGTAGTCCAGCGAGATGATCTGCATCTGCAGCGGACCGTTGGGATCGTCGTCGCGCTGCGGCACGTGTTCGAGAATGGCTTCGAACAGCGGGCGCATGTTGCCCTCGCGCACGTCCGGGGTCAGGCCGGCGTAGCCCGACAGGCCCGAGGCGTACACCACCGGGAAGTCCAGCTGCTCTTCGGTGGCGCCCAGCTTGTCGAACAGGTCGAACGTGGCGTTGATGACGAAGTCGGTACGGGCGCCCGGGCGGTCCACCTTGTTGACCACGACGATCGGCTTCAGGCCCAGGGCCAGCGCCTTGCGGGTCACGAAGATGGTCTGCGGCATCGGGCCTTCAACGGCGTCGACCAGCAGCAGCACGCCGTCAACCATGGACAGCACGCGTTCGACTTCACCGCCGAAGTCCGCGTGTCCCGGGGTGTCGACGATGTTGATGTGCGTGCCTTCGTATTCAACGGCACAGTTCTTGGCCAGAATCGTGATGCCGCGTTCTTTTTCCAGATCGTTCGAGTCCATGACCCGTTCGGTCAGCGCCTGGTTTTCGCGGAAGGTGCCGGATTGGCGCAGCAGCTGGTCGACCAGGGTGGTTTTACCGTGGTCCACGTGGGCGATGATGGCGACGTTGCGCAAGGCGCGAGTCATAGCGAGTCCTTTAAGGTCAGGGTGGAAGGCAGCAAGCCCTCCGGCAATTCGTTCAGTGCAAGCAATGCCTGCTTGGGGTCTGGCATCGCCTGCAAGGCATCCAGCGCAACGGCGCGTTCCAGAGAAAAAGGCCCGACGTGCGTGCGCCGCAGCGCCGCCAGGTGGGCGTAACAGCCCAGCGCGCGCCCGATGTCCTGGGCCAGCGTCCGGATGTATGTGCCTTTACTGCAAGCCACATCGATCTCTGCCTGCGTCCCGTTCAGGGACAGCAGCTCGATGCGGTAAATCGTAATCTGTCGCGGCGGCCGCTCCAGCTCGATGCCGGCCCGGGCGTATTCGTACAGCGGCTTGCCGTCGCGCTTGAGCGCCGAATACATGGGCGGAATCTGCTCGATCGTGCCCGAGAAACGTGACAGCGCTTCACGCAGGGCCTGTTCGTCAACCACGAAGCCAGGCTCGGCGGTGGACACCACGTTGCCGGTCAGGTCGCCGGAATCGGTTTCTTCGCCAAATTGAAGCGTAGCGCGATACGCCTTGTCGGCGTTGAGCATCGCGCCGGAAATCTTGGTCGCCCGGCCCATGCAGCACACCAGCAGGCCGGTGGCAAAGGGGTCCAGGGTACCGGTATGGCCGGCTTTCGCCGCATCCATGGCACGTTTTGCGCGCTGCAAGGCGTGATTGCTCGACAAACCTACGGGTTTGTCGAGCAACAGCACACCGTCGAGCGCAAGCCCGCGTCGTTTAGCCATCGTCGGAATCCGGAAATTAAAGCAGTGACGACAGCCCGATCAGGACTGGTCTTCAGGTTCGTCGGGCACGCCCGAGTGCGGGCCGGGCCGGTTTGCGCGGTCGATGAGGATCGACATCTCGATGCCACGGGCGATCTGCTCGTCGTGGAAGAAGCGCAAAGTGGGGACAGTGTGAATGTGCAGCAGCTTGTACAGCTGGGAGTGCAGCCAGCCGGCCTTCTCGTTCAGCAAGGTGGTCGCGGCTTCGGGCTCGGCGCCCAAAACCGTGAAATACACCTTGGCATGCGCGTAGTCGGTCGACAGTTCCACACCAGAGAGCGTGATCAGTCCCGCGCGAGTCGTATCGATCTCGCGCTGGATGATCCCGGCCAGATCCTTCTGGATCTGGTCGGCCAGCCGCAGATTGCGACCGGGGATGGCTTTGGACTTGTGACGGCTCATTAGCAATAATGCCTCGCGACGCTTTACAGCGTACGCGCGATTTCCTTGATTTCAAAGACTTCCAGCTGGTCGCCCACCTGGATGTCGTTGTTGCCGCGCAGCGTAAGACCGCAATCGAAGCCCGACTTGACTTCCTTGACGTCGTCCTTGAAGCGGCGCAGCGATTCGAGATGCCCCGTCCAGTGAACCACGTTGTTGCGCAGCAGGCGTACCTGGGAATCGCGGCGCACGATGCCATCGAGCACCATACAACCGGCGATGTTGCCGAGACGCGAGATGCTGTAGACCTCGCGGATCTCGACCAGACCGATGATCTCTTCTTTCTTCTCGGGCGCCAGCATGCCCGACATGGCTGCCTTCACTTCATCCACGGCGTCATAGATGATGTTGTAGTAGCGCACGTCGATGCCGTTGTTCTCGGCCAGCTTCTTGGCGCTGGCTTCGGCACGCACGTTGAAGCCGATGACGACCGCGTTCGAGGCGATGGCCAGGTTGATGTCGGTTTCCGAGATGCCACCCACGGCCGCGTGCACCACTTGCACCCGGACTTCGTCGGTCGACAGCTTGACCAGCGACTGCACCAGCGCTTCCTGCGAACCCTGCACGTCGGTCTTGACGATAAGCGTGAGGGTCTGCGTGCCTTCGCCCAGGTTGTCGAACATGGACTCGAGCTTGGCAGCCTGTTGGCGGGCCAGCTTGACGTCGCGGAACTTGCCTTGGCGGAACAGCGCGATTTCGCGCGCCTTGCGCTCGTCGGACAGCGCCATCAATTCGTCACCCGCGGCCGGCACTTCGGTCAGGCCCTGGATTTCGACGGGGATGGACGGGCCGGCCGATTGGATCGGCTTGCCGTTTTCGTCCAGCATGGCGCGCACGCGGCCAAAGCTTGCGCCGGCCAGCACCACGTCGCCGCGCTTGAGCGTGCCGCTCTGCACCAGGATCGTGGCGACCGGGCCGCGGCCCTTGTCCAGGCGGGCTTCGATGACCAGGCCCTTGGCGGGCGCGTCTTCGGGCGCCTTCAGTTCCAGCACTTCGGCTTGCAGCAGCACGTTTTCGAGCAGGGCATCGATGCCCTCGCCGCTCTTGGCGGACACGCCCACGAACGGCACGTCGCCGCCGTATTCTTCCGGCACCACTTGTTCGGCAACCAGTTCCTGCTTGACGCGGTCGGGGTTGGCCGAGGGCTTGTCGATCTTGGTGATTGCCACGACCATGGGCACGCCGGCGGCCTTGGCGTGGTGGATGGCTTCGCGCGTCTGCGGCATCACGCCGTCGTCGGCAGCCACCACCAGGATGACGATGTCGGTGGCCTTGGCGCCGCGGGCACGCATGGCGGTGAACGCCTCGTGGCCCGGGGTGTCAAGGAAGGTCACCATGCCGCGTTCGGTCTGAACGTGGTAGGCGCCGATGTGCTGCGTAATGCCGCCGGCTTCGCCCGCGGCAACCTTGGCGCGGCGGATGTAGTCCAGCAGCGAGGTCTTGCCGTGGTCGACGTGACCCATGACGGTCACGACCGGCGCGCGCGGCAGCTGTTCGGCTTCGGACACGCTGGCGGTTTCGTCCAGGAAGGCTTCCGGGTCGTCGAGCTTGGCGGCGATAGCCACGTGGCCCAGTTCCTCGACCACGATCATGGCCGTTTCCTGGTCCAGCACCTGGTTGATGGTGACCATCTGGCCCAGCTTCATCAGTTGCTTGATGACTTCGGCGGCCTTGACGGACATCTTGTGGGCCAGGTCGGCCACGCTGATGGTTTCCGGCACGTGGACTTCACGTGCAATGAATTCCTGCGGCGCCGGCTCGTTGCGACGGTCGTTCTGCTGGTTGCGGCCACCGCGGCCGCCACTCTTGCCACCGCCCTTGCCGCCCGCACGCCAGCCGTCACGGCTGGCAGGCGCCGCCGGCTTGTCGGCCGGCTTCTTGCGCGAGGCGTCGTCGGACCAGGTCGAGGCCACTTCGGCCGTCTTGATGGTCTTCTTGCTGCCGGGAGCGGCGGGCTTGGCGTCCTTCTTGGCGCCGGGCGCGGCGCCGGGCTTGCCGGCCGGCTTGTGCAGCGTGCCCGAAATCGGGGCGGCGGGCGCGGCGGCGGGCGCTTCGGGTTCCGGCGCACGCAGCACCTTGCGGGGACGGTTCAGCATCTCGCGCAGCGCGGCAGCTTCGGCCTCGGCGGCACGGCGGGCTTCGTCGCGGCCAGCGCCGGTGGCGGAGGCAGCAAGCGGAGGACCGGCGCGGCGGTTGTCGGCGCGGTTACCCACCCTGGCGGCGGGCGCAGCGGCTTCGACCGGCTTGGCGGCGGATTTGACGGATTCGGACTTCGCGGCAGGCTGAGCCTGGGCGACAGGCGCGGCGGCCTGGGGGGAAGATGGTTCGGACGTATTCGCTAGCACAACGGGTTCCGGCTTGGCTTCTTCAGCCTTGGGCTCGGTGGTTTCAGTCTTGACTTCGGGCTTGGCCACTTCGGCCACGGGCTCGGCAGGAGCGGGCGCCGGCGTCGGTTCCGGTTCAGGCTGGGCCTGGACTTCGGGGGCTTGCGCCTCGACGGGGGCGGGCACTTCGGCCGCGACGGATTCAACAGGCGCGGGCGCTTCAACCGGCGCGGGCGCTTCAACAGCAGCGGGCGTTTCCGCCGCAGCCGGGGCCGCAGCCTCTGCCTGGACGGGCGCGGTATCGCGCGGCTCGACCGGGGCGGGCGCCTCGGTCACGGCCGGCGCGGACACCTGCTGCGATTCTTCGACGGCCGCTTCGTCTTCGGCGCGAGCGCCTGCGGCCTGCTCCAGGGCGATTTCGGAGGGATCACGCTTGACGAACACGCGCTTCTTGCGAACCTCGACCTGGATGGTGCGCGAGCGGCCGGTGGCATCCGCCTGCCGGATCTCGGAGGTCTGGCGACGCGTCAGGGTGATCTTCTTGCCTTCGGGCGCGCCATGAGCGCGACGCAGCGATTCGAGCAATTTCGCCTTGTCGCTGTCGGTGACGGAATCGTCAACCGATTTGAGGTCAACGCCAGCCGAGCGCAGCTGATCCAGCAGCACATTGGCAGGCATTTTCAGCTCGGTAGCGAACTGGGCGACGGTGTTACTCGACATTAGGCTCTCTCTTCCCTATATGCAGCTATTACAAACAACGTGAACTTGCGGCGGACATGACGGCACCCGCCGCAGACCCGTGTCCTTATGGTTATTCTTCGTCGAACCAATGGGCGCGGGCACGCATGATGAGGTCGCTGGCTTCCTGCTCGGTCAGGCCGGCGATTTCCGCCAGCTCGTCCGTTGCCAATTCGGCCAGATCATCACGCGTATGCACTTGACGCTCGGCCAGCTTGGCGGCCAGTTCCTGCGTCATGCCTTCGAGTTCCAGCAAATCCTGTGCCGTTTCAAGACGCTCTTCCTGGGCGATGGCCTCGGTCAGGAGCGCATTGCGGGCACGGGCGCGCAACTCGTTGATGGTGTCTTCGTCAAACGCCTCGATTTCCAGCAGTTCCTGCATGGGCACGTAGGCAATTTCCTCGATACCGGTAAAACCTTCGTCGATCAGGATGTCGGCGACTTCCTCATCGACGTCCAGCTTGTTCATGAACGTGGCGCGCAGGCCCGAACGCTCGACTTCCTGGCGGTTCAGGCTTTCTTCCGGCGTCATGATGTTGATCTGCCAGCCGGTCAGCTCGGAAGCCAGGCGCACGTTCTGGCCCTTGGCGCCGATGGCCTTGGGCAGGTTTTCTTCGTCGACCACGACGTCCATCGCGTGCTTGTCTTCGTCCACCACGATGGATTCGACGTTGGCGGGCGCCAGGGCACCGATGACGAACTGCGCGGGGTCTTCGGACCACAGCACGATATCGACCTGTTCGCCACCCAGCTCGTTGCGCACGGCGGTCACGCGCGAACCGCGCATGCCGACGCAGGTGCCGATCGGGTCGATACGCTTATCGTATGCCACCACGGCGATCTTCGCACGCACGCCGGCGTCACGGGCAGCCGCCTTGATCTCGAGCAGGCCCTGCTCGATCTCGGGCACTTCGTTCTCGAACAGCTGGCGGATGAACTCGGGCGAGGTGCGCGACAGGATCACCTGCTGCCCGCGAGCCGCGTGGTCGACGCGCAACACGAAAGCGCGGACACGGTCGGCGACCCGCAGGTTTTCCTTCGGGATCATTTCGGAACGCGGCAGGCGCGCTTCGATCTTGCCCGTTTCGATGATGGCGTCGCCCTTGTCCATGCGCTTGATCGTGCCGGACACGATGGTTTCGCCACGGTCCAGGAAGTCGTTCAGCACCTGTTCGCGCTCGGCGTCGCGGATCTTCTGCAGGATCGCCTGCTTGGCAGCCTGGGCGCCGATGCGGCCGAATTCGATGGGCTCGAGCGGCTCTTCGATGTATTCGCCTTCCTTGATGCCAGGCACGATCTCGACCGCGTCCGACAGCATTTCCTGCTTGTCGGGTTCTTGCAGGCCGGCCTCGTCCGGCACCACCAGCCAGCGGCGGAAACCTTCGTGGTCACCGGTTTCACGATCGATGGCAACACGAATGTCCGCATCATCCTTGAAGCGCTTTTTCATGGCCGAGGCCAGCGCGCTTTCAAGCGCTCCGAACACGACATCACGCGTGACGTTCTTTTCACGCGCCAAGGCATCGACCAACAGAAGAATTTCGCGACTCATCGCTTTTTGCCCTTGAAATCCAGAACGGGATCCAGTTTTGCACGCTCGATATCATCGACCGTGAAATTCAACACCTGGACTTCGTTCTTTTTTGCCTCAAATTCGAGACCGAACACGGTCTTGTGCATTCCAGCCGCGGCATCCGGGGCTGCGGGCGTGTCTTCGGGCACGGTCAACGTGCCGGAAAAGACCTTGCGCCCGTCCAATGCCTCGCGCAGCTTGATCTCGATGCGTTCGCCTGCGAAACGGCGGAATTCGGTCTCGTTGCGCAACGGGCGGTCAATGCCCGGCGAACCGACTTCCAGCCGCTTGTAGTCGATGTTCTCGACCTCGTACACCCGCGACAATTGGCGGGACACCTGCTCGCAGTCTTCGATGCGCACACCGCCGACCCGATCGATCGTGACGCGCAATAGGCCCAGCGCGGCACGCTCGACGTCGACGAGTTCGACATCCATGCCGGCAAGCGCTTCTTCGGTCAATGCGAATAAATCAGCCATATACTCAAAAAAAATGGGCTGCACGCCCAGCCCACCGTATTGCACAACGCCCAGCCGCCACCCTTACTGCACGTAAGGAGCAATGCTGGGCAGTGCCCTATATTGCGACCTAAATTTCGGCTTGCACCGCCACTGCGGCGCACCAGCCCGCCCCACGCAACCCTTCCGCGGCCTAAAGCCAAGGCGCGAAAGCAAGAACGCGAAGCCATGAAAACCATTGATTTTACCAGATAAACTGGAAAAACGCCTGATTCGTCACGGGCTTACGTTTATGTGGGACACATCCGACAGGCGACGCCACCCCGGCGCCGCCCGGCAGGCGGCTCAGCGCCCTCTTCCGCCCCGGCCGCTCATCACGCCCAGGCGCGATTCGTGGGCCGACGCGCCACGCGGTTGCCAGTCGTCGCCACGCGGCGAGGACGACGCATTGCGCGGGGCCCGCGGCTTGCCGCCGGCACCCGGACCCTTGTTGTTGCCGCCGCCCGCACGCGAGCCCTCGGCCTTGTTGCCACCACGGCCCGCACCCGCAGGCTTGGCGCCCCGGCCGGCATTACCGCCACGCGCGCCCGCCGGTTTGCCGCCGGGCTTGCCCCCCGCCGGCTTGCGACCCGCGCCTGCCGGCGCCTCGGCCACATTGCCCGCGGCCGTATTGGCCACCGGTCCGTTGGCAGCCGCCGCGCGCGGACCGCGCGGCTTGCCACCCGCCTTGCCGCCGCTGCGGCCGCCCGGCTTGCCGCCAGCGGCCCCGGCGCCCCGGCCGCCGACGGGCTTGCCGCCCTTGCGATTGCCGTTGCCATTACCATTGCCATTGGCCTCGCCAGCCAGCGGATGGCCATTCGCGTAACCGCCGGCGATCATCAGGCCGGTACCGAAGGGATCCGACGGACACGCCGCCGCCTGGCCGGCACTGCCTACGCGGCCGCCCTGGATCTTGCCACGGCGGCCGATGCGGGCGCCGTTCATGCCGTTGCGGTCCAGCGTGCCAAAGCCCGGGGGCAAGGCGCTGTCATGCGACTGCGGCTGCTTGGACCGGCGACGGTTGCCACCGGCATCGTCGTCTTCACGCAACAATCCCAGCTGCACCATCAGGGCGGTGACCAGTGAGGCGTCCAATTCTTCCCAGCGACCACGGCGCAGCGTGCGCGGCAGCACCACGTCACCAAAACGGGTGCGGATCAGGCGGCTGACAGTGACGCCGACCGCCTCGAACATGCGGCGCACTTCGCGATTGCGGCCTTCCTGCAGGGTCACGCGGTACCAGCGATTGCTGCCGTCGCCGCCCAGGTAGTCCAGCGCGCCGAAAGCGGCCACGCCGTCTTCCAGCTCGATGCCGTCGACCAGCGACTGGCGCTGGGCTTCGTCCATTTCACCCAGCACGCGTACGGCGTACTCGCGTTCGGTGCCATAGCGCGGATGCATGATCCGGTTGGCCATGTCGCCCGAGGTGGTGAAAATCAGGAGGCCCTCGGTGTTCAGATCCAGCCGCCCCACCGACAACCACTTGCCGGTACGCAGCTTGGGCAGACGCGCGAACACGCTGGCACGGCCGCCCGGATCGTCGTGGCTGACGATTTCGCCGGAGGGCTTGTGATACAGGATCACGCGCGGGGGCTTCTTGGTGTTGGTCCGCATGATGGGCTTGCCATTGACGCGGACCTGGTCGTTCGGGGCCACGCGCTGGCCGATATGGGCGGGCTCGCCATTGACCGATACGCGGCCGGCAACGATCAGCTCTTCCATTTCGCGGCGCGAGCCGATGCCGGCGTCGGCCAGCACCTTGTGCAGCTTGGGCATGACCACGTCGCTGTTCAGGTACTTGCCCAGCCGCTGCTCCATGCGGTCGGCGGTATCCAGGTACGACAACGCCTGCTCGGCTTCCTGCTCGCCGCCACGGGTATCGGCCGTATCGGCGACGCTGGCCGCGGGGGCCTGCGCATCGGCAGCGGCGGGCGCCTGCTCGGCGGCAGGGGCATCGCCACGACGGCGGCGAAACGGCGTGCGCAGCTTGCGGCCACGGCCGCGGGCTTCGCCTTCGGCGGCCGGCTCGCGGGTGGCGGAGGCGTCCGGCTGACCGTTGGAAACGGCGTCATCCGGACGGGGATTGTCGTCCTGCATTGCTGTATTCGTTGTCACTGGGACAGCTCCGAATTTCAAACTTGGGTAGGCCTGCCGGTGGCAGGCGCATCATCATCTGGGGACGCCGGTTCGCGCTCAGCCTCGGGCTGATCGGAATCCGGCTCGGCAGGCTCCGCCGTGGCGGAGCCGGTATCAGGCTCGAACGCGTCGGCGCCAGGCGCCAGGGGTTCGGCCTTGTCTATCGGTTCGGTCGGTTTCGCGCTTTCCGCGTGGTCGACAAGCTCATTCTCGGCGCCTGAGTCGGCAGCCGCGTTGGAACTGTCAGTATCAGCAGGATTTTCGGACAACCCGCCATGCGCCTCTTGGGCGGCATCCACGCCCGGCGCCTCGGCTTGATCGAAGCGCCCGGCATCCTCGATGCCCACGGATGGCGCATCGGGCAAGCTTTCGGCTTGCGCCCGGACGGTGGAATCGTCTGCGGGAATCGCGTTTTCTTCTGGGCGCGAAAGCGGGGATTCTACGCTATCGCCCGTGCCTGTGGTTGCATCGTCGTCCGAAACAGACAATTCCGCAACCGGGATACTCCCTTGTGCGTCGGTATCGACCGCGTCGCCCCCTGCCGCCGCTTCGCCTTCCACGGCAGCCATTTCACCCTGCGCCTCGGCCTCGGCGGCTTCAGCCAATTGCTGCACTTCGCCCAGGTCCAGGCCGGCCAGGGCCGCCGCCGCATGGGCGGACTCCAGCGCAGGCAGTTCATCCAGGGCGCGCAGGCCCAGATCATCGAGAAATTGTCGGGTGGTGCCGAACAAAGCCGGCCGGCCCGGCGCGTCGCGATGGCCGATCACTTCGATCCAGCCACGGTCTTCCAGCGCCTTGACGATGTTGGACGACACCGTGACGCCGCGAATGTCTTCGATGTCGCCGCGGGTGACCGGCTGGCGCCAGGCCACGATGGCCAGCGTTTCCATCACCGCGCGTGAATACTTGGGCGGCTTTTCAGGATTCAGCCGTTCCAGGTAGCGCTGCATGTGCGGACGGCTCTGGAACCGCCAGCCCGTGGCCAGCTGCACGAGTTCCAGGCCGCCATCGGCCCAATTGGCCTGCAGGGTTTCCAGCAACGTGCGCAGCGCACTGTTGTCGAATTGTTCATCGTCACCGAACAGCTTGCGCATTTCGGACAGTTGCATCGGCTGCACCGCGCATAGCAGCGCGGTTTCCAGCACGAGTATCGCCTCGCTATCGTTCATCGACATTCAAATTCAATAAAAAGGGGCTAACTTGCGTTAGGGTGAAAATAAGGTTAATATTCTTTTCTCAGACGCGGGGTGGAGCAGTCTGGCAGCTCGTCGGGCTCATAACCCGAAGGTCGTAGGTTCAAATCCTGCCCCCGCAACCAAATTGATCAAGGCCTGGCGATTGCGCCGGGCCTTTTTCATTTGTGCTTGCGCCAAATTCAAATTCGCGACGTCCGATACTCGCAACGTCCAATACGCGGACTCGCGCAGCCGCCCGAACCAACCGATGGGCGGTACGGCAACAGACTGCGCTGGTTTGCGAATTTCTCACGAGAATCCTGTGTTTACTGACAACCGCCGCGGGCTCGGGCCGCAGGGTTCGCACCATGCAAGATGGGCTGCACGCCTACCCCGGCAATCCGCGGGGCAATGTTTTAAGCACAATCCGGAAAAGCTGGCATAGCAAGCCAACAAGCCTGCGAACCGCGCCGTATCTGGCACTATTTCCGAGGCAATCGATATTGCGGCAATCGAGATCAAGGACCTGAATCGTCAGGCACCGGATGTCGGCGCGGCATATTGGCCGCCGCCTGCCGAAGACCCGGGTGCGCCTCCCCTCGTGCATCCGGAGCCCCTGCCCCACGATGCCGCGGCCTGTTAAGCCGGAATTACGATTCTTAGATGTTTTTCTAAGACTACATGCTTGCGGCGATTGGCAAAAGCCCTGCAGTTCAGCGCCCTGCCGACCGGGAAAGCACCCAAATTATACCGTTATATACCCGCCCCTCAACCGGCAGCGCCTGCAAGAACGCCCCACCCAACGCACCCAAGCCCCGGCCCACCCCGCGCGCTACGGCGTATCCCAGGGCGTGGACTCCAGCCGTTCGACCAGGAAATCCAGCATCGAACGCAGGATCAGCGGCATCTGGCGACGCGACACATAGACCCCATAGATCCCCAGCTCCTGCGGCTTGGCGTGGGGCAGAATGACCTTCAGCCGGCCTTCGGCCACATATTCGGTGGCGTAGTACGTGGGCAACATGGCCACCCCCGCCCCCTCCAGCGCCGCCTGCACCAACACGGAAACCTCGTTGGCGCTGATATTGCCGCTGACCGGCACATCCACCGGCACGCCGTCGCGCTCGAAGCGCCACAGGCTTTTGCCGAAGTAGGAGTGGGTCAGGCAGTTGCGCAGGGACAGGTCTTCGATCCGGGCGGGTTCGCCCTCGCGCTGCAGGTATTCGGGCGACGCGCACACCACCGAGCGGCACACCGCCAGCTTGCGGGCAATCAGGTTGGGGTCCAGGTCATTGGTGATGCGCACGGCCAGGTCGACCCGTTCCTCGACCAGATTGACGGCGCGATCGACCAGCATCAGATCGACCGAGGTGCCCGGGTGCAACTTGACGTATTCGGTGATGAGGCGGGCGAGATGGCGGGAGCCGAACGACATGCTGGTGGTCATGCGCAACAGACCGCGCGGCGTGTCTTCGGGCGTGGACACGGCACTGCGCAGATCGCCCACCATGTCGAGCATCTGCCGACAGCGCGGCAGGGTTTCGGCGCCGGCCGGCGTCAGGCTCAGGCGCCGGGTCGTGCGATGCAACAGGCGCACCCCGACCCATTGTTCCATTTCTGCCAGGTAGCGCGACACCATGGCCCGGGACATATCCAGATGAACCGCCGCCGCCGACAAACTCCCCCTGTCGGCGACCTCCACGAACACCTGCATCGCTTTCAAACGGTCCATGATTGTCTCGATTTTTGCACCAGACTTTACGGGTTATACCGTATTTCCGTGCATTTTCAGCATCTGAAATGACACCAAGGGTGGGGGCGAGCCGCCCCGGACCTGAGATCGAAACGTTCGCTAGGCAGGGAACTGGCCCAAAGCGGCGCACGCCGCCGCCCGCACGTCGGCGGGATCCGCCCCCCTGACGATATAGACCAATTGCGACAACCGATCATCGTCCGGCCACTGGACCAAGGGACGGATGGGATACAGCTCGCCATGCACGCCATGCACCTCGCAAGGCAGGGCATCGCCCTCGAAACAGACCAGGCCCTTCATCCGCAGCAGCGCGGGCCCGAACCGCTCTTGCACACGAGAGACGCCCGCCAGGAAGGCGGCGCGACCGATCGGGACGACCAGCGTGATGGAAAAACTGGCGACCTGCGCATGCCGCGCCGCCATCGGCTTTGAAAACGCGCGCAACCAACCTGCCAGTTCGACGCCGTCGCGCCGCGATTGCGGATCCGGGCCTTCCAGCAGTGCCCCCACCAAGGGCGCGTCGCCCCGCTGCACACAGCGCCGGGCGCCAGGATTGATCTGGGCCACGGCCCGCTCCACCTCGCGCAGTTGCGCCGCATCGGCCAGGTCGGATTTGCTGAACACCACCGTGTCGGCCAGCGCCAATTGACGCAGCGCTTCCGGCTGCGACTCCAACTGCTGCGGACCATGTCGCACGTCCACCACCACCAGGGCGCCCTGATACACATAGCGCTCGGCAAGAAAGCGGTCATGCTTGAGCGTGAAAAGCACCGGTGCCGGGTCTGCCAACCCGCTGGTCTCGATCAGCACCCGCCGAAACGGCTTGATGCGCCGGCTGAGCGCCAGCATGAAAAGCTCGCGCAGGGTATCGGCAACCGCCCCGCTTACCACGCAGCACAGGCAGCCGCCTTCGATCAATACGATATTGTCCGGCGCCAGGCGCACCAGATGATGGTCCACGCCGATATCGCCGTACTCGTTGACGATGACGACCGCATCGGCATAGGCCGGCTCGCGCAGCAGGCGGTTGAGCAAGGTGGTCTTGCCACTGCCCAGGAAGCCCGAAATTACCGTTACGCCAATGCGTTTGTCGTCTTGCGCGCCCATCACTTCGCGAGGCCCTGCCCCGCCCTCCCTAATGCGCCGCACCCCAGACGGGGAACGGATCAGGGATCGTAGCCAATTCCGTCGCCGGCCGGGTCATTTCTTCCTGCGTCATCAGGCACGCCGTCAACCGCGCGCGCAAGGCAGGTTCGTCCATGCCGATGCCGATCAGCACCAATTCCTGGCAACGGTCACCGTAGACGGGATCCCACTCGGCGACGATGCGCGCGCGCGATTCGGCGTCTTCGGGCCAACGCTCGGCCGGCAGCGCCGCCCACCAATAGCCGGCCGCACCATAACGCGTCGCCGGCCCGGCTTGCGACCACGACGCGGCGATCGCCGGGCGCGTCGCCAGCCAGAAATAGCCCTTGGATCGCACCACGCCCGGCCATTCTTCGTGCATCCAATCCCATAGCCGCTGCGGATGAAACGGCCGGCGGGCGCGAAACACGAAACTGCCGATGCCGTATTCCTCGCTTTCGGACACGTGCTCGCCGCGCAGCGCCGTGAGCCAGGCGGGCGCCTGCGCCGCCGCGTGGAAATCGAAGCGTCCGGTGTCGAGCACGCGCGACAGGGGCACACGGCCGAATTCGCCGCGCACGATATCGGCGCGCGGGTTCAGTTTGCGCAGGATGGCTTCAAGCCGCGCCAGGTCGGGCGCGCCCACCAGGTCGGTCTTGTTCAGCACCATGACGTCGCAGAATTCCACCTGCTCGATCAGCAGGTCGACCACCGTGCGCCCATCATCCTCACCCAGCGCCTGCCCTCGCGCGGCCAGATCGTCACGACTCGCGTAGTCACGCAGGAAGTTGAACGCATCCACGACCGTCACCATCGTATCCAGCCGGGCGACATCGGACAGGCTGACCCCATCTTCATCGCGAAACGTGAAGGTCTCGGCAACCGGTAGCGGCTCGGAGATACCGGTGGACTCGATCAGCAGATAGTCGAAGCGCCCTTCCGCGGCGAGCCTCCGTATTTCGATCAGCAGGTCTTCCCGCAACGTACAGCAGATGCAGCCATTGCTCATTTCAACCAGCTTCTCGTCGGCCCGCGACAGCGCGGCACCGCCGTCGCGCACCAGCCTGGCGTCAATGTTGACCTCGGACATGTCGTTGACGATGACCGCAACGCGCCGCCCCTCGCGATTGTTCAGGACATGATTGAGCAAGGTGGTCTTGCCGGCGCCCAGGAATCCGGACAACACCGTCACGGGCAAGCGCCCGTCTTGCGGCCGCGCCGCGCTGATCAACTGGCCTGCTGTCTGGCCTTCCGCCTGGCGCTTTGTCTGCATGATGACCCACCCGATGAAAAATAGAATGTTATTACATAACACAAAACTTTCACCAGGCTGCCAAAATCCGAACCGAAAACCCAAACCAAAAGGGCCATTCACTTACGTGAATGGCCCTGAATTCTTTGGCTCCCCGAGCTGGGCTCGAACCAGCGACCTGCGGATTAACAGTCCGTCGCTCTACCGACTGAGCTATCGGGGAACTGCTAAGAAACGAGATTATGAACGAAAATTTTGAAGTGTGCAAATCGTGAAGTTTTTGTGGAAACTTTCGCAGCAAGTTTCCCATCACCAAAAAACTCTGATATGATTTCGGTCTTTCCAGATCAGGCCCCATAAAAAGGCGCTGAATTGGGAAGAAAAAGATGTTTTGCTTGTCTCTTCTGGCTTGTCCGGAAACGAAGCAAATGGTCTTGCCGGCATAGCTCAGTTGGTAGAGCAGCGCATTCGTAATGCGAAGGTCGTAGGTTCGACTCCTATTGCCGGCACCAGCATTCAAAAAGCAGCCCTTTCGGGCTGCTTTTTTCATTTCCGCTCACCGCAGACCCCGCGCATCGACGTCACCGGGGAACTCCCGCCCCGCCCTACGCATCCAACCTGCTGGAACCTCCCTCAGGCTGGAACAACCATGCGCATCCTTCTTGTCGAAGACGACATCATGATCGGTGAAAGCGTGTTGGATTGCCTGCGCGCCGAGCATTACGCCGTCGACTGGGTCAAGGACGGCCACTCCGCCGAACTGGCGCTGCGCACCGACCCCTATGACCTCGTCCTGCTGGACCTCGGCCTGCCCAAGCGCGATGGCCTGGCCCTGCTGCGCGACCTGCGCGGCCGCAAGGACCGCACCCCCGTCCTGATCGCCACCGCGCGCGATGCCGTCAGCGACCGCATCGCGGGCCTGGACGCCGGTGCCGATGACTACATCGTCAAGCCTTACGACGTCGATGAACTGCTGGCCCGCATGCGCGCGCTGATCCGCCGCAGCGCGGGGCGCGCCGAACCGATCTTCGAGCACGATGGCGTCACCATCGACCCGCAATCGCATGCCGCAACGGTCAATGGCATGCCGGTGCCGCTGACCGCGCGCGAATGGGCCGTGCTGGAACCGCTGATCGCCCGCCCCGGCATGATCTTTTCGCGCGCCCAGCTGGAAGAGAAGCTCTACAGCTGGAAGGACAGCGTGAGCAGCAACGCGGTTGAGGTTTATATTCATGGCCTGCGCAAGAAACTGGGTCAGGACCTGATCCAGAACGTCAGGGGCGTCGGCTATGTCATTCCCAAAACATGAGCATTCCGCTTAGCTATTCGCTGCGGGCCCGCTTGCTGTTCTTCCTGCTCGCCGCCATTGCGGTGGGCGCGCTGGTGCAAGGCGCCATCGCCTATCGCAGCACGTTGCAGCAGGCCGACGACATCTTCGATTCGCTGCTGCAGCGCACCGCGCTGTCGCTGGGCACCGGCGACGGGCTGCTGCGGATGGGCCCGGCCCACGCCCAAGGCACCGCCACGCCCATGGCCGATGACCTGATCATCCAGATCTGGACGCCGGACGGCGTGCGCGTCTTCAATTCGCGTTCGCGCCGCCCCCTGCCCGACCAGATCGTCCTGGGCTTTGCCGATGCCCAGGTCGAAGGCACCACCTACCGCGTCTATTCGCTGGCCACGCCTTTCCAGGTCATCCAGGTGGCGCAGGACATGAATGTGCGCAAACGCATGGCCGGCGCCCTGGCCTGGCGCACCATCGCGCCGATTGCGGCGGCCGCGCCGCTGCTGATGCTGATCGTGTGGTGCGTGGTCAGCTGGTCGCTGCGGCCGGTCAAGCGCGCACGCGCCCAGGTCGCCGACCGGCGCCCGGAAGACCTGTCGCCCATCGACGTGCCCGACTTGCCCGACGAGATCCGGCCCTTGATGCAGGAACTGAATCTGCTGCTGGAACGCATGCGCGGGGCGTTCGCGCTGCAAAAGCAGTTTGTCGGCGACGCGGCGCACGAGTTGCGCTCGCCCCTGGCAGCGTTGAACTTGCAACTGCAGTCCCTGCGCCGCGCGAGCGACGAAGACAGCCGGCGCGTGGCCGAACAGCGCCTGGCAGCCGGCATCGAACGCGCCACGCGGCTGGTGGAGCAATTGCTGTCCATGGCGCGCCACGAAGACACGGCCGAGCAGCCGCCCGTCGCCGCGGTGGACCTGGGCGAAGTGCTGCGCCTGGCCTTGTCCGAGACCCTGGCGGCCGCCAATGCCAAACGGATCGAGGTGGACCGGCAAGGCGCCCCCGAAGCCTGGGTCACCGGTCATCGTGACGCGCTGGTCCTGCTGGCGCGCAATCTGCTGGACAACGCCATCAAGTACACGCCCGCCGGCGGCCACATCGACATTCGCCTGGATGCGCAGGATGGCCGCGCCGTGCTGGCGATCGACGACAACGGCCCCGGCCTCGCGCCCGAGGAACGCGAACGCGTGTTCGACCGCTTCTATCGCGTGCAAGGCAATACCCAGCACGGCAGCGGCCTGGGCCTGGCGATTGCGCGCGCCATCGCCGACCGCCACGGCGCCGCCATTACCCTGGAGCAAGCCCCTGGCGGCCAGGGCTTGCGAGCCAAGGTCGATTTTCCGCAGGGCAATCCGCCCGCTTAAGTTTCACCTAAGTGTCAGGCCCGAAGATAGCGCCATGTCCTCAAACATGAACGCAGGAGCCGACATGAAAACCTCGCAATTGAACCCCTCGCGCCTGGTGCTGGCGCTGCTGGCTGCCGGCGCGATTGGCGGCGCGGGCGCCACCGCCGCGTTTGGCGGCATTTCGATGGCCGCCAATGCGCCGTCGCCCGTGGCCGCTGCCGCCCCCGCGATCAGCCCGACCGGCGCCCCCAACTTCGTCCAGATCACGCATGATTACGGCCCCGCCGTCGTCAACATCAGCATCAGCGGCACGCGCAAGGTGTCCGATGACGACGACGATCCCTTCGCGCAGTTCTTCGGCCAGATTCCAGGCGCACGCGGCGGCATGCCGTCGCGTGAGGTGCCGATCCGCGGCGAGGGCTCCGGCTTCATCGTCAGCAGCGACGGCATCATCCTGACCAATGCCCACGTCGTGCAAGGCGCCAAGGAAGTGACCGTCAAGCTGACCGACCGCCGCGAGTACCGCGCCAAGGTGCTGGGCGCCGACACGCAGACCGATGTGGCCGTCATCAAGATCGACGCCAAGAACCTGCCGGTGGTGAAGGTGGGCGACGTGAACCAGCTGCAGGTCGGCGAATGGGTGCTGGCCATCGGCTCGCCCTACGGCCTGGAAAACACCGCCACGGCCGGCATCGTCAGCGCCAAGGGCCGTTCGCTGCCGGACGACACCTCGGTGCCGTTCATCCAGACCGACGTGGCCGTGAACCCCGGCAACTCCGGCGGACCGCTGTTCAATGACCGCGGCGAAGTGGTCGGCATCAACTCGCAGATCTACAGCCGCACCGGCGGTTTCCAGGGCCTGTCGTTCTCGATTCCCATCGACGTGGCCTACAAGATCAAGGACCAGATCCTGGAGCATGGCAAGGTGCAGCATGCGCGCCTGGGCGTGACGGTGCAGGAAGTGAACCAGGACCTGGCCAATTCCTTCAAGCTGGATACGCCGTCCGGTGCGCTGGTGTCCAGCGTGGAAAAAGGCAGCGCCGCCGAAAAAGCCGGCCTGCAACCGGGCGACGTGGTGCGCAAGATCAACGGCAAGACCATCGTGTCGTCCGGCGACCTGGCCTCGCTGATCACGCTGGCCACGCCGGGCGAAAAGATCACGCTGGACCTGTGGCGCAACGGCAGCGCCAAGGAAGTGGTGGCCACCCTGGGCGGCATTCCCAAGGACCGCGCGCAGGCGTCCGGCGAAAGCCGCGACGTCCAGAAGGGTCAGCTTGGCCTGGCACTGCGCCCGCTGTCACCGCAAGAGCAGCAAGCGTCGGGCACGCAAGGGCTGTTGATCGAGCAATCCGCCGGGCCCGCCGCCAAGGCAGGCATCCAGCCGGGTGACGTACTGCTGTCGTTGAACGGCGTGCCGGTGCACAACGTCGCCCAGGTCAAGGACGCCCTGTCCAAGGCCGGCAAGACCGTCGCGCTGCTGGTGCAGCGCGGAGAAGACAAGATCTTCGTACCGGTGCAATTGGGCTGAACCGCGGGCTGAACGGCGCGACCACACCGACCGGCCGGGACCTCACAGGAGGGCCCGGCCGGCTCGGCATCATTCTGCGTCGGGCTGCTTGCCCGGCGCGGCCGCATCGAAGGCGGCCAATTCGCGGCAGGCGGCGTCGATGCGCACGACCGTGGGCATGGCGCTCAGGTCGCATTCCAGGCGGCGCGCATTGGCCACCTGCGGCACCAGGCAAAGATCGGCGATGGTGGGCGTGTCGCCATGGCAGAACTTGCCGGTGGCCCTCGAGCCGGTCAATTGCGCCTCCAGGGCTTGCAGGCCCTGGTCGACCCAGTGCCGATACCAGGCATTCTTGGCGGCTTCGTCCACCCCCAGCGTGTGCTTCAGGTACTTCAGCACGCGCAGGTTGTTCAAGGGGTGCGTGTCGCAGGCAATGCCCAGCGCCAGGTCGCGCACCCGGGCGCGGCCGATCGGGTCGGCCGGCAGCAGCGGCACCTGCGGATGGGTTTCTTCCAGGTACTCGATGATGGCGAGCGACTGGCCGATGACGGCATCGCCATCGATCAGCGTGGGCACCAGGCCTGTCGGATTGACCTTGCGGTAATCGGGCGACAGCTGCTGCCCGCCATCTTTCAAGAGATGCACAGCCAGGTATTCGTACGGCAGGCCTTTCAGGTTCAGGGCGATGCGCACCCGGTACGCGGCCGAGCTGCGGAAATAGCTGTACAACTGCATGAAGTCTCCTTGGATGTTGTCGCGCGCACCGCCCGCCGGGCGCTGCGCCTATTGCGGGGCGCCGGAACGCCGCGCGCCTATTCCAGCGATTCGGTCTGCGCAGCCTTGCGCGAGAGGCCCTTGGGCAGCGGGAACGCCACGTTCTCTTCCAGACCCGGCATGGTGCGCACCGACACCGCGCCCAATTCCTTGACCCGCGCGATCACCTGCTGCACCAGGATCTCGGGCGCCGAGGCGCCGGCGGTGACGCCGATGCGCTTGCGGCCGACCAGCCAGGCCGGGTCGATGGATTGCGCGCCGTCGATCAGGTACGAGGCCACGCCCATGCGGTCGGCGACTTCGCGCAGACGGTTGGAATTGGAGCTGTTGGGGCTGCCCACCACCAGCACCAGATCGCACTCGGGCGACAGCATCTTGACCGCGTCCTGGCGATTCTGCGTGGCGTAGCAGATGTCGCTTTTCTTGGGCTCGACAATGCTCGGAAAGCGCGCCTTGAGCGCCTTGGACACCGCCGCAGCGTCGTCCACCGACAGCGTCGTCTGGGTCACGTAGGCGAGGTTGTCGGGGTTGGTGACCTCCAGGCCGGCGACGTCCTCGACGGTTTCGACCAGGTACATGCCGCCCTGGGCCTGGCCCAGCGTGCCCTCGACTTCCGGGTGGCCCTTGTGGCCGATCATGATGATCTCGCGGCCGGCGGCGCGCATGCGGGCGACCTCGATGTGGACCTTGGTGACCAGCGGGCAGGTGGCATCGAACACCTGCAGGCCGCGGGCCTCGGCCTCGGCCCGGACCGCCTTGGACACGCCATGGGCCGAAAACACGACGATGGCGCCGGTAGGCGCATCATCGAGTTCGTCGATGAAGATGGCCCCTTTGGCGCGCAGGTCTTCGACCACATAGCGGTTATGGACGATCTCGTGGCGCACGTAGATGGGCGCGCCGTGCAGTTCGAGTGCGCGCTCGACGATGTCGATGGCGCGATCGACGCCGGCACAGAAGCCGCGCGGCTGCGCCAGCAGGACTTCGGCGTCGGCGGCGGTGACAACCTGGCTCATCAGAGAACTCCCAGCAGCGCCACGTCGACCCGCAACCGGACGCCCGCAAGCGGGTGATTGAAATCGAACAGCGCCGATTCCTCGTTGATTTCCTTGAGCACGCCCGAATAGCGTCCGCCATTGGGCGCGGCGAATTCGACCAGGTCGCCCGGTTCGAAGGTGGCGTCGGCGCCCGCATGTTCGGCCAGCATCTTGCGGGTGACGCGCTGGATCAGTTCGGGGTTGCGGTCGCCGTAGGCGTCGGCGGGCTCGATGGTGACGCTGAAGCGGTCGCCCTCGGCCTTGCCCAGCAAGGCGTTTTCCAGGCCGGGGGCCCATTGGCCGCTGCCCATCTGCAACGTGGCCGGACGGCCGTCGAAGGTGTCGGTGAACACCGAATCCTGGCCCGGCCCGGAGGCCAGCGTGATGCGGTAGTGCAGCGTCAGGTAGGAGTCCGGACGGACCAAAACGTTCACTTCATTAGAGGCGATGCTCACGATCTGCCACCGTGTTTAAACAGTAAGTAAACCCTGATTTTAGAGCCTCTTATGAAATTGTCTGTGCGGGTGTCCAAACACGAGCGTCCCCGAGAGCGCCTGCTGCGTCATGGCGCGGCCGCGTTACAAAATGCCGAATTGCTCGCCATCGGCCTGCGCACCGGGGTGCCCGGCCTGAACGTGCTGGACCTGTCCGGCCGGCTGCTGGAACGATTTTCCGGGCTGCGGGGGCTGTTGGGGGCCACCCCGGAGGAGCTGCTGGCGGTGCCGGGCCTGGGCATCGCCAAGGCGTGCCTGCTGGCCGCGATACTGGAACTGGCCAAGCGCGCCGTCGAGGAAGAACTCACCCGCGACAGCACGCTGGACCATCCCGCCCGGGTGAAACAGTATTGCAAGGTCACGCTGGCGCACCGCCGGGTGGAACATTGCATCGCCCTGTACCTGGACAGCCAGTTGCGGCTGATCGCCAGCGGCGAATTGGCACGCGGCACGCTGTCGCAGGCGTCCGTCTACCCCCGCGAGGTCGTGCGCGAGGCGCTGCGGCACCACGCGGCGGCCCTGATCGTGGCACACAACCACCCCTCGGGCCTGGCCGAACCCAGCGCGGCGGACCAGGCCTTCACCCGGCACCTCAAGCAGGCGCTGGCGCTGGTGGACGTTTCGCTGGTGGACCACCTGATCGTCGCGGGCGACGAAGTCGCGTCCATGGCGGAACTGGGCCGCTTGTGATTGCAGCGCCGGGGGCTGCATGAGGGCCGGGATTTCGTTAGACTACGGCCCGATATTGTTTTAGGCTTAACCTAATTTCCGCTTTCGCGACCCTGCGACTTCCATGAAACGCCTGTGGGACATTTCCCCGCCCGTCTCCACGGCTTCGCCCGTGTTTCCGGGCGACACGCCGTACCGCCAGCAATGGAAGTGGTCGCTCGCGCCCGGCTGTCCGGTCAACGTCAGTGAAATCACGCTGTCGCCGCACGTGGGCGCGCACGCCGATGCGCCGCTGCACTACCAGAACGGCGCCGCCGCCATCGGCGCGGTGTCGCTTGAGCCTTTCCTGGGCCCCTGCCGCGTCATCCATGCGATCGACTGCGGCCCGCTCATCACGCCCGGGCACCTGCTGCACGCAGCCGCCAACCTGCCCCCGCGCATCCTGGTGCGTACCGCCAAGCACGCCGCCCAGGAATGGTGGACCGACGACTTCTCGGCCTACGCCCCCCAAACCATCGAATGGCTGGCCGAACGCGGCGTCATGCTGATCGGGCTGGACACCCCCAGCATCGACCCCGCGTCCAGCAAGACCCTGGACAGCCATCACACCATCTTGCGCCACGACATGCGGGTTCTGGAGAACCTGGTGCTCGATGACGTGCCGGAAGGCGATTACGAACTGATCGCCTTGCCGCTGGCGCTGGTCCAGGCTGACGCCAGTCCGGTGCGCGCCGTCTTGCGCGAACTGGGCTGAAACCCCGGCCATCGGGCGGGCCGGGTGCAGGAAGCATTGCGGCGCAACCACTGCGCCCATGCCTTGCGCCGGCCGCCCGCTTTGTGAAAGAAGCACGACCATGACACACCTGACCGACCCGCGCATGGCGCTCGCCTGCGCCTGCCTGCCGTTCACCGGCTGGCGCAGCCTGCCCGCGTCCGCCCGCCGCGCCGCCCCGCCCTGCGGAGACCAGGCATGAGCCGCCCCGAACGCCCCGAGGACATCGTCCACGAAGAAAAAGCGCAGCTGGACTTCACGCGCGACATGACCTACGGCGACTACCTGCACCTGGACGCGCTGCTGGGCGCCCAGCATCCGCTGTCGCCCGAGCACAACGAGATGCTGTTCATCGTGCAGCACCAGACCAGCGAGCTCTGGATGAAGCTGATGCTGCACGAGCTGCGCGCCGCCATCGCCAACCTGGCCGCGGACCGCTTGCAGCCCGCCTTCAAGATGCTGGCCCGCGTCAGCAAGATCATGGAACAGCTGGTGCACGCCTGGGACGTGCTGGCGACGATGACCCCGCCCGAGTATTCCGCCCTGCGCCCCTACCTGGCGCGATCCAGCGGTTTCCAGAGTTATCAGTACCGCCAGATCGAATTCCTGCTGGGCAACAAGAATGCCGCCATGCTCAAGCCGCACGCGCATCGCGAAGACCTGCTTGCCCAGGTGCGCCAGGCGTACGAGGCGCCGTCGCTGTATGACGAATCGCTGCGTCTGCTGGCGCGCCACGGCGTCACGGTGCCCGCCGACCACCTGGAGCGCGATTGGACGCAGCCTTACCAGGCGTCGGACGGCGTCGAACAGGCCTGGCTGACGGTCTACCGCGATACGGACCGCTACTGGGACCTGTACCAGCTGGGCGAAAAGCTGACCGACCTGGAAGACGCGTTCCGCCTGTGGCGTTTCCGCCACGTCACCACGGTGGAACGCGTCATCGGTTTCAAGCGGGGCACCGGCGGCACCTCGGGGGTGGATTACCTGCGGCGCATGCTGGAAGTGGTGCTCTTCCCCGAGATCTGGAAACTGCGCACGGAGCTCTGATCGCTGCCGAATCCGTCCCCCTATAAAGGGATTTGGGCGGCGCTGCCTCGCGCCGCCCGCCACACCTGGCCGATCAAGCCGATCCCATGCTAGAATTCGCAGTTACTTTTCGGATACGTGGCAAGAACAGCGGCAACCCACAGTGGCAACCCGCGCGATCCTGCTGGCGACCCTAACTTTTGAACGGCTCTTGTCTGAGCCCTAGGAAAGCACCATGAAAGAAGGCATTCACCCCGAATACCGCGAAGTCGTCTTCGCCGACCTGCAAACGGGCAACAAGTTCATCACCCGTTCGACGGTCCACACGCGCGAAACCATCGAACTCGATGGCAAGACGTACCCGCTCTTCAAGTGCGACGTGACCTCCGAATCGCACCCGTTCTACACGGGCGCCCAGACGCGTATCGTCGAAACCGGCCGCGTGGAAAAGTTCCGCGCCCGTTTCGCCCGTACGGCCGGCACGGTCAAGTCCGCTTCCTGATCCTGTCGCTCCTGCGGGAGTCACAGCAAAAAGGCAGCCTTCGGGCTGCTTTTTTTTCCCCGGGCCCTGCTCATCATCACATCAGGGGCTGGCGCTTCCCGATCACTCGGTTACATTAACGCCCGTGTCCCCACTTTCCATTTCCACTCCGGCCCGACTCACGTCGGTTGCCACCGCAAAGCTGCCCAGGCTGATTCTGCTTGGGCTGGCGCTGGCCTACATCGTGGCAGGCCTGTTCATGCGCGACCCGTGGAAAACGGATGACGCGGTCGGCCTCGCCACGATGATCACCGCCATCCGCGAAGGCGGCATCACCTGGCTGTTGCCGCAAGTGGGGCACCTGGCCCATGCCGAAGAAGGCCCGCTGATCACCTGGGTGGGCGCGGTGTCGATCTGGCTGTTCGGCCCCTTCATCGGCGACATCACGGCCGGCCGCCTGCCCAACCTGCTGTGGTTCGGCATTACGGCCATGAGCGTCTGGTATGGCACCTATCTGCTGGGCCGTCGCAGCGAAGCCCAGCCGCTGGCCCTGCCCTTCGGCGGCGAGCCGGAACCGCGCGACTACGGCCGCATGCTGGCCGACGCCGCGCTGCTGCTGCTGCTGGCGACCGTCGGCATCCTGCAGCGCACCCACGAAACCACCGTCGTGCCGGCCATCATGGCGTGCCAGGCCCTGGCGTTCTATTCGATGGCGCGCACGGTGGATCGTCCCGTCACGGGCGCCACCACGCTGGGCATTGCGGTCGCCGCCAGTTTCCTCACGCGGGGCTGGGTCGGCGCGTTGCCGATCATGGTCGCCGCCCTGCTCGCCTTCTATCCGCGCGGCCCGCTGTGGAAGCACAAGCGTTGGCTGCCCTGGGCCGCGTTGATCGCGGCGGCGCTGATCCTGGCCTGGTGGATACCGGCAAGCCAAAGCAGCGAATACTGGATCCGCAACTGGAAGAGCTGGAACCTGTCGTCGTTTGCAGTGCCCTCGTGGCGTGACGTGGGCCGCACCCTGCGGGACCTGCCGTGGTACCTGTGGCCCACCTGGCCGCTGGCGCTCCTGGCCATCTGGCGCTGGCGCGCCTGGATCTACGCCCCGCACATCTGGCTGCCGCTGATGCTGCTGATCTGCGCGGCGCTGGTGCTGTTCGGGCTGGACGAAGCCAGCGACTCCGAATACGTGCTGATGGCCGTGCCGTGCGCGGTGCTGGGCGCGTTCTCGCTGCCGACCCTGCGGCGCGGCGTGGTCAATACGCTGGACTGGTTCGCGGTGATGTGTTTTTCGCTGACGGCCGCCACCGCCTGGCTGGGCTGGATCGCCCTGCATTTTCAGTGGCCCGCCCAGATTTCGCGCAACATCGGCCGCCAGACGACCGGCTACGAGCCGGTGATTTCCTGGGGCGCCTTCGCCCTGGCGGTCGTCTTCACCCTCAGCTGGATCGCGCTGGTGGTCTGGCGCCTGCGCGTCAAGCCGCAGGCCCTGTGGCGCGGCACGGTGCTGTCGGCCGGCGGCCTGACCGTGACCTGGATCCTGCTGGTGCTGCTGTGGCAGCCCGCGGTCGACTACGCCCGCAGCTACCGCACGGTATCGGGTGAACTTGCCCAGGCCGTGGCGCAGAACACTCGCCCCGGTGAATGCGTGCGCGGACTCAGCCTGGGCAGCGGCCAGCGCGCCTCGTTCCTGATTTTCAATAATCTGACGTTCACCTTCGACTCCAAGTGCACGCTGGTGCTGCAGCAGACCACCAACCAGAGCCTGCGCGACAACACCGCCGCCTATAGCGACAGCGCCGACGTGCTGTGGCAGGGCGGGCGTCGCGCCGACCGCCAGGAGGTGTTCCGCCTGCTGCGCGTCGGCCCCAACCGATGACCCCTCCCCTCGCGGCGCCGATCTCGTTCGGCGCCACCCTGCGCGGCATCGCCAAACAGGCCTGGCCGGTGCTGATCAGCCAATGGGCCGGCATTTCGTTCGGCGTGCTGGACACCGCCATGACCGGCCACGCCAGCGCTACCGACCTGGCGGCGATGGCGCTGTCCGCCTCCATCTACATCACCATCTTCGTAGGCCTGATGGGCGTGGTCCACGCGCTCATCCCCATCCTGGCGCAGCACTTTGGCGCCGGCAACAACCTGGAAGTCGGGCGCAGCTGGGGCCAGGGAGTCTGGCTGGCGCTGGGCCTGTCGGCAGTGGGCGCCATCCTGATGCTGTTCCCGGATCTGTGGCTGTCCATGTCGGGCAATGTCGACCCCGCCGTGCGCGACCGCATCGCATCGTACCTGCGCGCGCTGGTGCTGGCGCTGCCCGCCGCCCTGGTGTTTCGCACCATCTACGCGCTGGGCACGTCGGTGTCGCGCCCCAAGCTGGTCATGGCGATCAACCTGACCGCCATCGGCTTCAAGGCCTTCTTCAATTGGCTGTTCATCTACGGCAACCTGGGCCTGCCCGCCATGGGCGCAACCGGCGCCGGGCTGGCCACGGCGGTCGTCTCCTGGATGAGCCTGGGGCTGGGCCTGTGGGTGGTGACGCATGACCGCTATTACCGCCGCTTCCACCTGCACGTGGGCCGGCCCGACTGGAAGTCGCTGAAGGAACTGCTGCGCCTGGGCATTCCGATGGGCGGCTCGTACCTGGTGGAAGTGTCCGCCTTCACCTTCATGGCGCTGCTGGTGGCGCGCGAGGGCACGTACGTCACCGGCGGCCACCAGATCATGTCGAACCTGGCGGCGCTGTGCTACATGATGCCGATGGCGCTGGGCGTGGCGACTGCCGCGTTGACGGCGCAGGCGATCGGCGCCGGCAACCTGGCGCATGCCCACCGCACCGGCATGGCCGGTCTGGTGCTGGGGCTGATGGGGGCGCTGTTGACCGCGGTGGTGCTGCTGGCGGGGCGGCCGCTGATCCTGGCCGCCTACACGGGTGATCCGCAGGTCGCCGCGGTGGCGACCACGCTGCTGGCGGTGCTGCCGCTGTTCCACCTGTTCGACTCGATGCAATGCATCAACTCGTACCTGCTGCGAGCCTACAAGGTGGCCGTGGTGCCCTTGCTGCTGCAGACGGTGGCGCTGGCCGGGGTCGGCCTCGTCGGCGGCTGGTGGTTTGGCTTCGGCCCGGGACGTGGCGGCCTGGACGGGCTGCGCAACGTCCTGGTGCCCGGCTCCCCCCAAGGCGCCGGCAGCATGTGGCTGATGGCAATGGTGGGGTTGGCGTTGTCGGCCGCGCTGCTGCACTTCTGGTACCGGCACATCGTGCGCGCCGTCGCGAAATAGACGGGACCCATCATGGAAAAAGGCAGCCGACGGCTGCCTTTTTTGCTGCGACTGAGCGCCGTTGCACCGCCTGTGCGCGGCGCCCGCCTCAGCCCTTGGGCCGCTTGTCGATCACACGACGCGCCTTGCCCGTCAAGGTGCGTTCGACGTGGCCCGATTCCGACACCTGGATGCGGGCGCTGACGCCGATGTGCGTCTTGACCGCATGCTGCAATTGCTTGCCCAGGGCGGCGCGTTCCGCGTCCGACAGGCTGGAGAACTCGGCGCGTACTTCGGTCAGGATCTCGAGTTCATCCATATTGCCGGTGCGCGACAGCACCAACTGGTAGTGCGGCGCCAGTTGCGCGATCTTCAGGACCAGTTCCTCGACTTGCGTCGGGAACATGTTCACGCCGCGCACGATCAGCATGTCGTCGCTGCGGCCGGTGATCTTGCCGATGCGGCGCATGCTGCGCGCGGTCGGCGGCAACAGGCGGGTCAGGTCGCGGGTACGGTAGCGGATGATGGGCATCGCTTCCTTGGTGAGCGAGGTGAACACCAGTTCGCCCGGCTCGCCGTCCGCCACGGGCTCGCCCGTGTCCGGATTGATGATCTCGGCGTAGAAATGGTCTTCCCAGACGACCGGGCCGTCCTTGGTCTCGACGCACTCGCTGGCCACGCCGGGGCCCATCACTTCGGACAGGCCGTAGATGTCGACGGCGTCGATGCCCGCTTCGGCTTCGATGTCGGCACGCATCTGGCCGGTCCAGGGTTCGGCGCCGAAGATGCCGATGCGCAGCGAGCTTTGACGCGGATCAATGCCCTGGCGGCGCTGTTCTTCGAGAATATTGCAGAAATAGGAGGGCGTGACCATGATGATGTCCGGACGGAAATCGTTGATCAGCTGCACCTGCTTTTCCGTCTGTCCGCCGGACATCGGGATGACCGTGCACCCCAGGCGCTCGGCCCCGTAATGCGCCCCCAGGCCGCCCGTGAACAGGCCGTAGCCGTAGGCCACGTGCACCGTGTCGCCGGGCTTGCCGCCGGCCGCGCGGATCGAGCGCGCCACCAGGTTGGCCCAGTTGTCCAGGTCGCCCTTGGTGTAGCCGACCACCGTGGGCTTGCCCGTCGTGCCGCTGGACGCGTGGATGCGCGAGATGCGCTCGCGCGGCACCGCGAACATGCCGAACGGATAGTTCTCGCGAAGTTCCTTCTTGGTGGTGAAGGGGAACTTGGCGATGTCGGACAATTGCTTCAGATCGTCCGGGTGCACGCCGGCCTCGTCGAAGGCCTTCTTGTAGTGCGGCACATTGTCGTAGGCATGCTTGACCGACCACTTCAGGCGCTGCAGCTGCAGCGCCCGCAGTTCGTCCTGGCTGGCATGCTCGATGGGGTCCAGCCCCGGCTTGCTCATGGTGTTGGACATGGTTATCTCTCTCCTGGAATTCTCTTTACGCCGGTCCGGGCGACGCGGATTCCGTCCGCGCGCGCCTCGTCCGGCGGCCTTGTATTGGGTGGATGGGCGGGTTCAGCCTTCGGCGGGCGTGCCGACGATCTGCCCCTTGATCCGGTACGAACGGCCGCGGAACAACGCGACGTTGCGGCCATCCTGGTTGGTCACGGTGACGTCGTAGACGCCGGTGCGCCCGGCCAGCGAACGCTCTTGTGCCACCGCCGTCAGCAGATCGCCTTCGAAGCCCGGCGCCAGGTAGTCGATGGTGCAGCCCGAGGCCACGGTGCTGACGTTGCGCGAATTGCAGGAAAAGGCAAAGGCGCTGTCGGCCAGGGCGAAAATGAAACCGCCATGGCAGGTCTTGTGACCGTTGAGCATGTCGGGACGCACCCGCATGGTCAGGCGGGCGTAGCCCGGCGCCATTTCCTCGACCTTCATGTCCAGGCCTTGCGACGCGGCGTCGCCGGCGTACATCACCGTGCCCACGGCCTGCGCCAGTTCCTGGGGATCGGCCGGCACCTCGACAGGCGGAACGTGCGTGCTCATCATTGCCCCTTGAACTGCGGTTCGCGTTTGCCCAGGAAGGCCGCCACGCCTTCGGCGTAGTCGGCGCTGCGGCCCAGTTCGCGCATCATGTCGCGTTCCAGGTCCAGCTGGGTCGCCAGGTCGTTGTCCAGACTGGCCTGCAGGGCCCGCTTGGTGAAGGCCAGACCCTTGGTCGGGGCGCGCGAGAAATGCTGCGCCAGCTGATCAAGCGTGGCATCGAACGCGTCGTCGGCGACGCACTGCCAGATCAGCCCCCAGGCTTCGGCCTGGCGCGCACTGAGCTTGTCGCCCAGCATCGCCAGCCCCATGGCGCGCGCACGGCCCACCAGGCGCGGCAGGACGAACGTGCCGCCCGTGTCGGGGATCAGGCCCAGCTTGCAGAACGACTGGATGAAGTTGGCCGATTCCTTGGCGATGACGATGTCACCGGCGAACGCCAGGTTGGCGCCCGCCCCCGCCGCCACGCCATTGACGCCCACCACCACGGGTAGCGGCAAGGCGTTCAGGCGGCGCACCAGCGGGCCATAGAACTTCTCGACGGTCTCGCCCAGGTCAGGGGGCGTGCCGTCCGGGGCGGGCTTGCGCTCGCTCAGGTCCTGGCCGGCGCAAAAACCCCGGCCGGCGCCGGTCAGCACCAGCACGCGCGCGCCTTCCGTTTCGACGCGCGTCAGGGCGTGGGCGACTTCGCCGTGCATGTTGGCGGTGAAGCTGTTGAGCTTGTCCGGGCGGTTCAGCGTCAGGCGCGCAATGCCGTTGGCAAGTTCGAACTGAATGTCTTGATAGTTCATGTCCGGGTCCGCCGCTTAGATGTGACGGCGGGTCTGCACCACGCGGAAGCGGTTCGAGACGAAGGCCGTGTCGGACAGCGCCGCGTTGGCCGCCGGGTTGGCGCCGGTGCCGTGGAAATCGCTGAAGGCGGCCGTCTGGTTGACGAAGACCGCGCCCGTCAGGTTCAACGACAGCGACACGCCGGATTCTTCGGCGGCGTCCTGCACCTGCTCAGCCACCTCGTTGTTGGTGGTGTAGGCCGACAGCGACAAGGCGCCGTGCTGGATCACGCTGTCGCGCGCCAGCTGGATGCTGTGCGCGGTGGAATCGGTGGCCACCACGAAGGCGATCGGGCCGAACCATTCCTGGCTGATGGCGGCGTTGCCGGCTTCGGTGCGCAGCACCAGCGGCGTGCGCACGCGGGCGTTCTCGAACTGGGGATGGACCAGCGCGCGGCTGTCGGCCACCACCGGCATGCCCAGGGCGCGGGCCTTTTCGATGCGTTCCACGATGCCTTCGTTCTGGATCGCGCCCGTCAGTTCCACGGCCTTGGCGGCGTCGGCGCCCAGCTTGTCGACCGCGGCGCCCAGGGCGGCGGCGACCTCATCGAAGCTGACCCGGCCTTCGGGCGTCTGGATGCCGTCGCGCGGCACGTAGATATTTTGCGGCGCGGTGCACATCTGGCCCGAATACAGGGCCAGCGAGAACGCCAGGTTGCGCGCCACGCCCTTCAGGTCGGCGGCGGAATCGATGATGACCTGGTTGACGCCGGCCTTCTCGGTGTAGACCAGCGCCTGGCGGGCGTTGTTCTCGAGCCAGTCGCCATTGGCGGTGCTGCCGGTGAAGTCGATGATCTTGACGGCCGGGTCCAGCGCCAGCTGGCGGGCGGTATCTTCGTCGGCAGCATGCGCGGCCAGTTGCACCACGTCCGGATCGAAACCGGCTTCCTGCAGCACTTCGCGCGCCACTTTCACGGTGAGTGCCAGCGGCAGGATCGCGCCCGGGTGCGGCTTGACGATGACGGTGTTGCCGGTGGCCAGGCTGGCGAACAGGCCCGGATAGCCGTTCCAGGTCGGGAAGGTCGAGCAGCCGATCACCAGGGCCACGCCGCGCGGCACCACGGTGAAGTGCTTTTCCATGCGGATCGGCTCGTTCTTGCCTTGCGGCTTTTCCCAGATGGCCACGCCCGGAATGCGCGACATTTCCTGCCAGGCATACGCCACGGCTTCAAAGCCGCGATCCTGCGCGTGCGGGCCGCCGGCCTGGAAGGCCATCATGAAGCCCTGGCCGGTGGTGTGCTGCACCGCGTAGGCCATCTCGAAGCTGAGCTTGTTCAGGCGGGCCAGGATCTCGAGCGACACGCCCACCCAGGCCTGCGGGCCGGCGCGGCGCCAGTCGGCCAGCGCGCGCTTGGCGGCAGCGACCAGCTTGGGGGCCGGCACGTGGGGATAGGTGATGCCCAGGTCGAAACCGTAGGGGGACTTTTCGCCGCCCACGGTGCCGTCGGCATCGTGCTGCGTCAGCGGAAACGGCTTGCCCTGCAACGCTTCGAAGGCGGCGCGGCCGTCATCGTTGGCGGTTTCGCCGTAGTTGCGGGGGCTGGGGGATTCGGCGAACGGGCTCCAGTAGCCGCGCAGCGAGGCGGCGGCCAGGGCCTGTTCCAGCAGGGCTTGATGGCGTTCGAAGAATTTCTGGGACACTGCGTCTCTCCAAATATTGAATATTCTCTGCCCGGCCAGACCGGCCGGAACCGATGACTTGTCTCGCGGCGGTCAGGTTTCCTGGTCGAAATCGATGACCAGGCGGTCGCTGACCGGAAAGCTCTGGCAGCTCAGGATGAAACCCCGGGCCACCTCGTAATCTTCGAGGGCGAAGTTGGCATCCATGTCGACTTCGCCTTCCACCACCTTGCAACGGCAGGTGGAACACACCCCCCCCTTGCACGAATACGGCAGCTCGATGCCTTGCGCCAGCGCCGAATCCAGCACGCTGTCCTTGTTCTTGTCGATGACGAACTTGCGGCTGTGGCCGTCCTGCACCACGGTCACCTCGCACTGCCCCTTGCCGGGGGCCTGGCGGGCTTCCTGCCCGGTGCGCAACGCCCGCGGGCCCTTGGGCGCGCCGAACAGTTCGAACTTGATGTTCGCCTTCGGGATGCCGCGAGCCTGCAGGCGCTCGACCACGCTTTCGGTCATGGTCTGCGGACCGCACACAAAAGCGTAATCGATATCCTCGGGGCTCATCCAGGCCGACATCAGCTGGTCGACCTTGTCGCCATCCAGGCGGCCGTTGAAGAGCTCGATGTCCTGGGTTTCGCGGCTCATCACGTAGACCAGCGAGAACCGTTCCATGTACAGGTTCTTCAGGTCTTCGATTTCTTCGCGAAACAGCACGGCCGACGAGGCGCGGTTGCCGAAGAACAGCGTGAACTTGCTGTGGGGTTCGGTCGACAGCGCGGTCTTGACCAGCGAGAACACCGGCGTGATGCCGCTGCCCACCGCGAATGCCACGTAGTGCCGTGCGTTCTCGGGCGAGAAGTCGACGGTGAAGTTGCCGGCCGGCGCCATCACTTCCAGCGTCTGGCCCGGTTGCAGTTCATGGTTGGCCCAGCTCGAAAACGCGCCTTCGTCGACTTTCTTGATGGCCACGCGCAAGAGCTTGTCGCGCGGCGCCGAACAGATCGAATACGAACGACGCAGTTCTTCACCGTTCAACTGCGTACGCAGCGTCAGGTATTGCCCGGGCAGGAAGGCGAACTCATCGGCCAGCGTGTCGGGCAGGTCAAAGGTGACGACCACCGCATCGCGCGTGTTGCGCGCCACCGAGGCCACCTTCAGGGAATGGAATTGGTTCAGGCTCATGGGAAACCACGCTCAGTGAGTCTTGAAATAATCGAAGGGCTCGCGGCAGGCGACGCAGCGATACAGCGCCTTGCACGACGTCGAGCCGAAATTGCTGACCAGGCGCGTATCGCGCGAACCGCAGCGCGGGCACTCGATGGCCGGGCCGGCGGCGCGCCGGCTGATGCCCGAGATGTCGATGGCCTGCTGCGCGGGCGCGGCGATGCCGTAGCCCTTGAGCGCGGCACGCCCTTTTTCGCTCATCCAGTCGGTGGTCCAGGCGGGCGACAGGCGGGTCTGCACGCGGACCTCGCCGATGCCGTGGCGCGCCAGCACCTGGCGGATGTCTTCGGTAATCTCGCGCATCGCGGGGCAGCCGGAATAGGTGGGCGTGATGACGACCACACAGGCCTGCCCGTCCCAGGACACCTCGCGCACCACGCCCAGGTCGACCACCGACAGCACGGGAATCTCCGGGTCGGGGACCTCCTGCAGCCAGGCGTAGACCTGGTCGATGGACATGGGCGCCAGCGCGTTCACCAGGAGGCTCCCGGATAGGCACGCGGCAGGAACTGCATTTCGGCCAGCAGGTAGCCCAGTTCTTCGGTGTGCTTGCCTTGCCGGCCGCCCCGGTAGGCCAGGTGGTCCGCGGCCGCAGCATCGGGCACCGTCAGGGTGGCCTCTTGCAGCACTTCGCGCACATGCTGTTCCCAGGGGGCGCGCAGGGCCGCCAGTTCACAGCCGATGCCGCGCGCCGCCATGTCCTGGTCGATGGCATCGTCGGCGAACAGTTCACCGGTGAAGCGCCAGGCGTCGTCGATGGCCGCCTGCATGCGGGCATGGCTGACGTCGGTGCCGTCGCCCAGGCGCACCACCATGTCGGACGAACGCCGCACGTGATAGGTGACCTCTTTGAGCGACTTGGCGGCGATGGCGGCCACGCGCTCGTCGGCCGACTCGGCCAGGCGCTGCAGCAGGAAGTAGTGCCACACGTCGAACAGGAACTGGCGCGCCATGGTGTCGGCGTAGTTGCCATTGGGCCGCTCGACCAGCAGCGGATTGTGGAACTGGTGGGCGTCGCGCAGATACGCCAGCGCGTCTTCGTCGCGGCCGGCGCCTTCGACTTCGCCGGCCAGCGTCAGCCACATGCGGGCCTGGCCCAGCAAGTCCAGCGCCGTGTTGGTCAGCGCCAGGTCTTCTTCCAGGATGGGGCCGTGCCCGGTCCAGGCGCCCAGCCGCTGCGACAGGATCAGCGAGCTGTCGCCCAGGCGCAGCAGGTATTCAAAGAAAGTCTTGTCCATGTCTCCCCCGCCGCCTTACATGTGCTTGATTTCTTCGGGCATCGGGAAAAACGTGGGATGCCGGTAGACCTTGCTGTTGGCCGGTTCGAACAGGGGGTCCTTGTCGCCGGGGCTGCTGGCCGAGATATCGGCGGCGCGCACGACCCAGATGCTCAGGCCTTCGTTGCGGCGGGTGTAGACGTCGCGGGCGTGGTTGATCGCCATTTCCGCATCGGGGGCGTGCAGGCTGCCCACGTGCTTGTGCGCCAGGCCGTGCTGGCTGCGGATGAACACTTCCCACAGAGGCCAGTCTTTGCTCATGATGGATATCCTCGAATGCCGGGCGCGCGGCGCCCGGGTATGAATGGGTGACGGGGTGGAGACGCCGGGGCGGGCCCGGCCGGGTTCAGGCGGCCTTGCGTTCGGCCTGCTTGTCGGCGTAGGCGACCAGGGCGTCGCGCACCCAGGCACCCTCTTCGTGCGCCTTGACGCGCGCGGCCAGGCGCTCGCGGTTGCAGGGGCCATTACCCTTGAGCACCGCATAGAACTCGGACCAGTCGATTTCGCCGAAGTCGTAGTGGCCGCGTTCGGCGTTCCACTTCAGTTCGGGATCCGGCACGGTCAGGCCCAGGAATTCGGCTTGCGGCACGGTCTGGTCGACCATCTTCTGGCGCAGTTCGTCGTTGGAGAAGAGCTTGATCTTCCAGGCCATCGACTGGGCGCTGTTGGGCGAGTCGGCATCAGAGGGGCCGAACATCATCAGCGCCGGCCACCACCAGCGGTTCAGGGAGTCCTGCACCATCGCTTTCTGTTCGGGCGTGCCGTGCAGGCACATCTGCATCAGCAGGTCGTAGCCCTGGCGCTGGTGGAAGGACTCTTCCTTACAGACGCGCACCATGGCCCGCGCGTACGGGCCATAGGAACAGCGGCACAGCGGAATCTGGTTGATGATGGCCGAGCCATCGACCAGCCAGCCGATCATGCCGATGTCAGCCCAGCTGAGCGTGGGGTAATTGAAGATGCTGGAGTACTTGGCGCGGCCGGCGTGCAGGTCGTCGATCAGGTCGTCGCGCGACACGCCCAGGGTTTCGGCGGCGCTGTACAGGTAGAGCCCGTGGCCGGCTTCGTCCTGCACCTTGGCCAGGAGGATGGCCTTGCGCTTGAGCGATGGCGCGCGGGTGATCCAGTTGCCTTCGGGCAGCATGCCGACGATTTCAGAGTGCGCGTGCTGCGAGATCTGGCGCACCAGCGTCTTGCGGTAGGCCTCAGGCATCCAGTCCTTGGCCTCGATCCGCACGCCATCGTCGATGCGGCGCTGGAACGTCTGTTCCGGGCCTTCGAGCTGGTCCGCGGTCTTGACCTGCTTGACGCCGGTTTCGACGAGTTGAGCGTACATGGTTGTCTCCTTGAGACGGTTTGCGCAAACGCAAAGCAAACGTCGCGCAGTGCCGTCATGTCATAGGTGGATTATTTAATACAAAAAAACCATTGTCAAACTCAAATCTGTATCACATTGGATTTATGTATCATATCGAGGATCCCGATACCGGCCGTCCCTGGCCCCCCTTATGGCAAACCCTCAGTCGCCCCTGGACCGCTACCTGTCACGCTTGATCAAGAACGATCCGCCGCGGGCCAAATCCCTGTGCGTGAGCCTCTTGGGAGACGCCCTGACGCTGCATGGCGGCGCCATCTGGCTGGGCGACCTGATCGAGCTGCTGGCCCCCCTGGGCATCAACGAACGCCTGCTGCGCACCAGCGTTTTCCGGCTGGTGGCGCAGAACTGGCTGCAGTCCGAACGCCACGGCCGGCGCAGCCTCTACCTGATTTCCGAACACGGCGCACGCCATACCGCGCACGCCTCGCAGCGCATCTACGAGGGCGCTCCGCGTGACTGGAACGGGGAATGGACGCTGGTGGCCCTGCCCCGCACCGGCAACGGCCTGGCCGAGCGCGCCGAGCTGCGCCGCGAATTGGTCTGGGAAGGCTTCGGCATGATCGCGCCGGGCCTGTTCGCCCATCCGCATACCGAGGCCCGCGCGGCGCACGAAATCCTGGAAAAGCTGGGTATCCCCGACCGCGCCCTGGTGCTGTCCGCACGCGACCTGGCCGGGGCGGGCGGCCTGCCCATCGCCAGCCTGGCCTCGCAATGCTGGAACCTGGACGACGTGGCCGAGCAATACCGGCAATTCATCAAGAATTTCGGTCCGCTGGAAAAGCTGCTGGAAGACGCCCCGGCGCCCGCCGAGGCATTCATTGCACGCGTGCTGCTGCTGCACAGCTGGCGCCGGATCGTGCTGCATGACCCCCAACTGCCCACGCCCATGCTGCCGGACAACTGGCCGGGCCACGCGGCGCGCGAGTTGTGCGGGCGCATCTATTGGCGGGTCTTCGATGCCTCGGAAGCCCACCTGGATGCCCTGGCGGGCAAGGACAACGCGCGCTACACGCCCCTGAAGGCCGAAGGCGAGTCGCGCTTCGGCGGACGACCGCAAGCCGCCTGACCGGCGCACGCGAGCGGCAACGGTTCAGCCCGTGGCCGCGGGCGGCGGCATTGCCACGCCCAGATCATGCACGTGGCATTCACCCGCCGCATCACGGCCCTCTCCCGGCGCCTCCAACCCGCGCGCCATGGCAATGAAGCACAGCGTCCAGCGGGCGCGCACGGGCCGGCCCAGCGCCCGGCCGGTATCCGCATCGATGCCGCTGGGCACATCCAGCGCCAGCACCGGCGCAGCGCCCGCATTGACGCGGTCGATCAGGACCTGCCAGGAGGTTTCCAGGGGACGGTTCAGGCCAATGCCGAACAGACCGTCGATGATGACGGCGTAACGGTTGAGGTCGGGGTCGGGGTCGGGCAAGACGGCGAGCGCCGCGCCGCCGGCATCGCACCACTGTTGCCAGGCGCGGGCGGCATCAGGCGGCAAGGCGCCCGATCCGGCCGGCATGACCACATCCACCGCGAAGCCGAGCGCCTTGAGCCGCGTGGCCGCGGTCAGCGCATCGCCGCCGTTGTTGCCGGGGCCGGCCAGCGCCAGCACCCGATCGGGCGGGGCAAACCGCGAGGCGATGAAGTCGGCCGCGGCGGCGCCCGCAATGGGCATCAGTTCCCGCCCCTGCGCCAAGGCCAGCTGTTCGGCCTGGCGTATCTGGGCAACGGGAAAGGACGCCATGAGGCTTACACCTTGAGGAAATGCTCGCGGTAGTACTTGAGTTCGTCGATGGATTCGTAGATGTCGGCCAGCGCTTCGTGGCGGCTTTTCTTCTCGAACCCCTTGTATACCGCGGGGGCCCAGCGGCGCGCCAATTCCTTCAGCGTGCTGACGTCCAGGTTGCGGTAATGGAAGAACTGTTCCAGGCGCGGCATGTAAGCAAACATGAAACGGCGGTCCTGGCTGATGGTGTTGCCGCACAGGGGCGACTTGCCGGCCGGCACGTGCTGCGCAAGAAACGCCAACAGCGTATCCTCTGCTTGGTATTCGGAAATCGTCGACGCGCGCACCTTGTCGATCAGGCCGCTCTTGCCGTGGGTGGACTTGTTCCAGTTGTCCATGGCGTCGAGCAGGCTGTCGGGCTGGTGCACCACCAGCACGGGGCCTTCGGCGACCACGGTCAGGTCGGCTTCGGTCACCACCACGGCGACCTCGATGATGCGTTCTTTTTCAGGGTCCAGGCCCGTCATTTCCATGTCGAGCCAGACCAGGCGGTTTTCGTTCACAGCCATATAATTTGCCTATAAAACACGCGATTTTCGCACATACCTACTTGAGCCTGCCGCATTGCCCATGTTCACACTGCTGTTCGTTGCCTTCCTGCTGACCGATATCGCCGTGCGCATGTGGCTGGCCACCCGGCAGATCCGCCACGTGGCGCGCAACCGCGACCAGGTGCCGCCTGAATTCTCGCACCGTATCGGCCTGGCCAGCCACCAGCGGGCGGCGGACTACACGGTGGCCCGGGTCAAGCTGGGCATGCTCGAACGCACCTACGACGCCATCCTGCTGGTGTGCCTGACGCTGATGGGCGGGCTGCAGGCGATTGATCTCCTGGTGGGCCAGCTTACCAGCAATGATTTCCTGCGCCAGATGCTGTTGCTGGTCGCCGTGGCGCTGCTGCTCGGCCTGCTGGGCCTGCCCTTCACGCTGTGGCGCCAGTTCAAGCTCGAAGCCCGCTTCGGCTTCAACCGCATGACGCCCGAACTGTTCCTGTCCGACGCCTTCAAGGGCTTGCTCGTCGCCGCCGTGCTGGGCCTGCCGCTGGCCGCCGCGGTGCTCTGGCTGATGGGCAGCGCCGGGCAGTACTGGTGGGTATGGGCCTGGGCCCTCTGGACCGCCTTCAACCTGGCACTGCTCATCATCTACCCGATGTTCATCGCGCCGCTGTTCAACAAATTCACGCCGCTGTCCGACCCTGAACTGGCCGGCCGCATCCAGCGCCTGGCGCAGCGCTGCGGCTTTGCGCTCAATGGCCTGTTCGTCATGGACGGCTCACGCCGCTCGGCGCATGGCAACGCCTATTTCACAGGTTTTGGCCGCTCGCGCCGCATCGTGTTCTTCGACACCTTGCTGGCCCGCCTGAACGCCGACGAAATCGAAGCCGTGCTGGCCCACGAACTGGGCCATTTCGCCAAGCGCCACATCATCAAGCGCATCCTGTTCAGCTTTGCCGCCGCCCTGGGCTTTTTCGCCATCCTGGGCTGGGTGTCGCAACAGCCCTGGTTCTATGAAGGGCTGGGCGTGCTGCCGCAATTGGGCGGGCGCAACGATGCCATGGCGCTGCTGCTGTTCTTTTTGGCCATTCCCGTTTTCACCTTCATCTTCACCCCGCTGGCCAGTTGGTATTCGCGCCGCGACGAATTCGAAGCCGACCGCTATGCGGCCGAGCAAAGCTCGCCCGACCGCCTGGTATCCGCCCTGGTCAAGCTCTACGACGACAACGCCGCCACCCTGACACCCGATCCCGTGCACTCCGCCTTCTACGATAGCCATCCCCCCGCCGCCGTGCGCATCCGCCACCTGACGGCGCACGCGGCATGAGCCTGTCCGACCGCTCCAAAGCCACCTTCGCCAGCGCGCCGCAAGACAGCGCACCGGCCAACACGGCCAACGAAGGCCGCATCATTGCCGCCCACGGCCGCCACTACACCGTCGAACTCGCCGACGGCAGCCTGCGCAAGTGCTTCCCGCGGGGCAAGAAGGCCGGCGCCGCCGTCGGCGACCGGGTCCGCATCACGCCCCAGGGCCAGGACGAAGGCGCCATCGACGCCATCCTGCCGCGGCGCAACCTGCTGTACCGGTCAGACGAAATGCGCTCCAAGCAATTTGCGTCCAACGTCGACCAGTTGCTGATCGTCGTCGCGGTACAACCCACGTTTTCCGACGACCTGACCGGCCGCGCGCTGGCCGGCGCCTGGAGCGCCGGCATCGCCCCGCTGATCATCCTGAACAAGACCGACCTCGTCGACGCCCTGCCCGCCGCCCGCGCGCGCCTGGCGCCCATCGCCGCGCTGGGCGTGGACATCGTCGAGCTGAGCGCGCTCGAACCCGAAAAAGTGCATACCGTGCTGGCCCCGCGCCTGGCGGGCCGCACCAACCTGCTGCTGGGGCAAAGCGGCATGGGCAAATCCACGCTGCTGAACGCGCTGATCCCCGACGCCCTGGCCGCCACGCGCGAACACTCCACGGCGCTGGACATGGGCAAGCACACCACCACCAGCACGCGCCTGTATCATCTGCCGGCCCCCGGTGGCGACCTGATCGATTCGCCCGGGTTCCAGGCCTTCGGCCTGCAGCACCTGACGCGCGAAGACATCATCCGGGGCTTTCCGGAATTCACCCAACCGATCGAATCCTGCCGCTTCTACAACTGCACCCACCGCCACGAGCCAGGCTGCGGCGTGGTCGCGGCGCTGCAAGCGGGCAAGATCGACCCGGCCCGCTATGCGCTGTACCAGCGCATCCTGGAAGAAAACCTGGCGGGTCAGCAACGCTACTAAGCCGTCGCCGGCGGCTGCCGGGGTACATCGACGCCTTGGCACGTCGATCCCGGCTGAGTTCTGCCTGCCACGCTGGCGGCAGGCCGCGCAGTCCTTCAGCGCGGCTGAAAGCCGTTGCGCAGCAGGTGGTAAAGGTTGCGCAACATGCCGGCCGTGGCCCCCCAGATGAAGTGCCGGCCATAGGGCATGCCGTAGTAATGGCGTACCCGGCCATCGTCCAGCCGCGCCTCGTACAGGCGGTGGTTGGCCGGGTCCATCAGAAATGCCAGCGGCACTTCGAACACCTCGGCCACCTCGAACGCATCAGGCGCCAACTGGAAACCGGGTGTCACGAGCGACACCACCGGAATGATCGAAAACCCCGTCGCCGTCAGATAGGGCGGCATGCTGCCGAGCACTTCGACGTGATTGGCGGGCAAACCGGTTTCTTCCTGCGCCTCGCGCAGCGCCGCGGCAATCGGGGTGGCGTCGCTGGTTTCGATGCGTCCGCCCGGAAAGCTGACCTGCCCCGCATGGTCATGCAGGTGCGCAGCGCGCTGGGTCAGCATGATGTGCACACCGTTGGTACGCGTGACCAGCGGGATCAGCACGGCCGCCGGCACAGGCACGCCTTCGCGGCCGGGATAGCGCAGATCGTTGTCGCGTGACAGCTCCAGGGTCCAGGTGGACGGCTGGCTGAGCGTGCCGCGCAGCAGATCAGGGGTCAGCAGGTTGGCGGGCACCGCCGGCAGGGAATCGTTGGCGACGACCCATGGCTGCGACGCCGGATCGAATCCGGGACGCGCCAGCGGCCGCCTGGGCCGAGCAGAAGACGAGGAATCAGACATTCGGCTTTTCAATAAGAAAAAGGCACCCTCGCAGGTGCCTTTTTAACCCGGAAACCCGTGCCGAACGAAAACGCTGGATGGCGTGTGCGTCCGACACTGGTAGGGCCGTGTGCCGATAAGCGATCAAGCCGCCGAGGCTTGCTTGCTGACCAGCTTTTCCTTGATACGCGCCGACTTGCCCGAGCGGTTGCGCAGGTAGTACAGCTTGGCGCGGCGCACGTCGCCGCGGCGCTTGACTTCGATGCCGGCGATTTGCGGCGAGTACAGCTGGAACGTACGTTCCACGGCTTCACCCGACGAAATCTTGCGCACGGTGAACGCGGAGTTCAGGCCGCGGTTGCGCTTGGCGATCACGACGCCTTCGAAGGCCTGCACGCGCTTGCGGGTGCCTTCAACGACGTTCACGCTCACGATGACGGTGTCACCAGGAGCAAATTCAGGCTTGGCTTGGCCGCCGGTCAGGCGGGCAATCTCTTCCTGTTCCAGGATAGCGATAAGGTTCATGAGAACTCCTAGATCATCGTGCCTTTGCGGACTAAAACGCTTTGCCGTTCGATGTTGGTTAGGCCGTTAAAACCCATTGGCCTTGTACCGCAAGCAGAGGATGAGATTTGGCAAACCAATGATTCTACACCAAAATTTGCCCGGGGCGTCAGGTAACATGGAGGCCTGCCTATCGCTTTGCGGTACCCTAGCGGTTCCTGTAACAAACACGTCACAAGACGCTGTCTTTCCCCATGTCGTATTCGTCCCTGATATTGGTCGTCCTGGCGGCGATGGCCCACGCAACGTGGAATCTACTCGCCAAGCGCGCGGCCATGGTGGGCGCCCCCTTCGTGTTTGCCTACGGGCTATGCGCCTCGGTGCTGTACGCACCCTGGGTGGTGTGGGTGCTGCTGCACGACGGCATGACATGGACCTGGCCTGTGGTGGGGGCCATTTTGACGTCCAGCCTGTTGCATCTGGGCTACAGCCTGTGCCTGCAGCGCGGCTACCAGGTGGCGGACCTGTCGGTGGTGTACCCGATCGCCCGGGGCACCGGCCCGTTGCTCTCGACCACCGGCGCCTTTTTGCTGCTGCGCGAACCCGCCACGGGCACCGGCATCGCGGGCATGCTGTGCGTGGTGATCGGCGTGCTGTTGATCGCCACGCAAGGTCGGCTGTCGATTTTCCGCAACCCCCAGGCCTGGGTGGGCGTGCGCTGGGGCATGGTGATCGGACTGTTCATTGCCGCCTACACCGTCGTGGACGCCTATGGCGTGAAGGTGCTGTTGATCAGCCCGGTGCTGTTCGACTGGTTTACCTGCGTGACCCGCACCACCATGATGACTCCCCACATGCTGCGCCGACGCGCCCAGGCCTGGGAATCCATGCGCGGCCACTGGCACCTGGCGCTGGCCGTGGGCCTGCTGTCGCCGCTAGGCTACATCCTGGTGCTGTATGCCCTGCGCAATGGCGCGCCACTGAGCCTGGTGGCCCCCGCGCGGGAAATGTCGATGATGCTGGGCACCCTGGCCGGCATGTTCCTCTTGCGCGAGAAAGTGGGCCCGGGCCGGCTGGCAGGTTGCCTGGCGATTCTGGCCGGCGTGGTGCTGCTGGGGTCGACCTGACCCCGGCGAGGGTCAGAATCCGCCGGCGGCGCCCAGCCACATCAGCGCGGGGATCATTGCGCCCCACGCCAGCACCAGCACCACATCCACCACCATGCTCTTGATGCTGACCTGATCGGACACCGGCTCGACCGTGGCGTTGCCCAGGCTGCGTTCGCGCGGGCCGCGCACGACGTTGCCGGCAGCGGGCACCGCCACATCGGTCGCGGCCGGCGGAAACGGCCACTTGCCCGGCAGGGTGCCGGAACGGCTGCCCTTGCCGGTATCGGCCGCGGCCGTCCCGGACGACGCTACGCCGCCCACCCCCAACGTCAGGTCCATCGCCTGCCCCCGTGCCCCGGGCGCGGCCGTCCAGGGCATGTCCAGTTCGCTGAAACGGGCGCCAAACGTCCGAACGCGTTGCACGGCGCGGCGCAGCGGGGTCAGCGATACGGCGGCAAGATCGTCCGGCAGGACGGAAAGTTGAGCGGTGTTCATAGGAACTCCTTGGTAGCGCGGTAAAAACGACAGTCAGGATCGACGGGTAATAACAGCGGCCCAGCCAGACGGACGACAGCGGCCGTCCGACACCCAGGCGTCAGTCAAATAAGGACAGCTGCCCGGCAGCCACGGCGCGCCATTGGCGCTCGCCGCGCACCAAGGCGCCGCCCGCAGGCGGGACGCTGGAAAAAGGGACCCCTGAAGACGCTTTCGCGCCAACCGGGGATAGGAAAACGGGGGAATCGGGCACACCGGCGGCCGCCGAAAACAAGGAGTCGGCGCCACCCGCCGCCAAGGGCGGCTGGAAACGGTCGGTATCCAGCGCCAGGCGATGGCGGTTCAGGCCCAGCTTGCGGGTGGCCACGGCAAACCGCTGGCGCAGCAGGTCGGCCCAGATGCCGGTGCCGCGCATGCGCGAGCCGAAGTTGGGATCGTTGCGACGGCCATTGCGCAGGTCTTCGATGCGGTGCAGCACGCGCTGGGCGCGATCCGGGTAGTGTGCGTTGAGCCAGTCTTCGAACAGGGTTTTGACTTCCCAGGGCAGCCGGATGACGGTGTAGCTGGCGTAATGCGCGCCGGCCGCCTTGGATTCCTGCAGGATGTGTTCCATGGCGTCGTCGTTGATGAACGGGATAACGGGCGCCACCAGCACCCCGACCGGCACGCCGGCGTCCGTGAGGTTGCGCACGGCTTCCAGGCGGCGCCAGGGCGCGGCGGCGCGCGGTTCCAGCGTGCGGGCCATGCCGGCGTCCAGCGTGGTGATGCTCATGTAGACCACCACCAGCTTCTGTTCGGCCAGCGCAGCCAGGAGGTCCAGGTCACGGGCGACCAGCGCGTTCTTGGTGACGATGGTGACCGGGTGCCGGGTTTCCAGCATCAGTTCGAGCATGCCGCGCGTCAGGCGCCAATCGCGCTCGATGGGCTGGTAGGCGTCGGTAGCCGACCCGATATTGATGGGCGACGGCTTGTACCCCGGCCGGCTGATTTCGGCCCGCAGCGCCTGGACCGCATTGGCCTTGGCCACGAGGCGGGTTTCGAAGTCCAGCCCGGGGGAATAGCCCAGGTAGGAATGGGTGGGCCGGGCATAGCAGTAGACGCAGCCGTGTTCGCACCCGCGGTACGGGTTGACTGCCACGTCGAAGGGAATGTCGGGCGAATCATTGCGCGACAGGATCTTGCGGGCTTCTTCGGCAGTGACGGTCGTCTTGGGGGCCGCGGGCGCCAGTCGGGCGTCGGGCAGGATGGGAATGACTTTGGGGGAAATATCGGGGACAGCATCGACGAAATCAGCCGGAAGACCCGAAGCGGACCAGCCGTCGTCGACCTGCACGCGGTCATCGCGCTGAAAGCGATGCCGAACATTAGTAACCGCACCCCGACCGCGCAAGGCGGCGGGGGCGGCAGCCGGGGACCCAGAACCGGCGGGAAAAGAATGATCGGTGCGTGCCATGAAAACTACTGTACAAAAACACAGTGGTTTTGACAAGCACCAAAAGCCTTTTCGTAAGACAGCCCCACTTTACCGCAAGACGAAGACGCCGTCCGGAGAATTCGATTTCATCTTGCGATATCGCCCGGAAACCCGCACCAGCATTAGGTTTGGAATAAAAACAACACCCCATTTCACGACCCATGGGACGCTGTTTTCCGGCCCGCCTGCGGTTTACCGAAGCATGCCCGCCGCCGCCGTCTGATGCGTGGCCTCGTCGATCAAAATGAAGGCGCCGGTCGCCGCCACATCGTCGTATCGATCGACCGCCAACGCTTCACGCGTGGTGAACGTGACGCGACCGATGTCGTTCATGCGCAGCGTGCCTTCCGTGTTCTGCACTTCCTGCAGTTCGTGGATATCGCGATGAGACAGCACCGCGCGAATCTTCGCCGATGTCAGTCGCGTGCCATGCTTGAGCAAATACTTGCGCGCAGGATTCAGCGGCTGCGTGTCGAGCCAGCACAGCTCGGCTTCGAACTCGCGCGCGACTTGCGCTTGCGCCTGCGCGTGCACGATCACGTCGCCGCGCGACACGTCGACATCACGGTCCAGCACCAAGGTGACCGAATCGCCGGCCACCGCTTCATCGAGCACGCGGTCGAACACGCGCACCTCGCGCACGCGCGCCGTCACACCCGACGGCTGCACGGCGATCTCGTCGCCCGGACGCAGTACGCCGCTGGCGATGCGGCCCGCATAGCCGCGGAAGTCGTCCTTGCGATCGCCATCGTGGCGCGCCACCCATTGCACCGGAAAACGCAGCGGGCCGCTGCGGCCATCGCCGGACAGGTCCAGCGATTCCAGCAGCGTCAGCAGCGGCTGCCCCGTGTACCAGGGCGTCTTGTCCGACAGCGTCACCACGTTGTCGCCATTCAGCGCTGACAGCGGCAGCGCATCGAAGTGCGCGATGCCGAGTTTGCCCGCCAGGTCGGCATAGGCGTCGCGGATGCGCTCGAACACCGCGCGGTCCCAGTCCACCAGATCCATCTTGTTGACCGCCACCACGATGTGGCGGATGCCCAGCAGGCGAGCGATGGTGCTGTGGCGCTTGGTCTGCGGCAAGAGCTTGCCATCGGCTGCGCGGGTGGCGTCGATCAGGATCACCGCCACGTCCGCCGTGGATGCGCCCGTCACCATGTTGCGGGTGTACTGCTCGTGGCCCGGCGCGTCGGCGATGATGAACTTGCGGGCGGGCGTCGAGAAGTAGCGGTAGGCCACGTCGATCGTGATGCCCTGCTCGCGCTCGGCCTCCAGGCCATCGGTCAGCAGCGAGAAGTCGATGCCGCCTTCGGCCACGCGCTTGTACTTGGCGCGCGAGATCGCATCCAGCTGGTCGGCGAACACGCCCTTGCTGTCATACAGCAGGCGGCCGATCAGCGTGGATTTGCCGTCGTCGACCGAACCGGCCGTGATCAGGCGCAGCACGCCCGTGCCGGCGCCCGAAAGAAAAGAATCGTTTACTGCATTCATGTGCGTCCCCTGTGGCCGGCGCTGCGCCGGCCGCTCGTGCAATCAGAAATAGCCTTCTTTCTTGCGGCGCTCCATCGAGGCCTCGGAAGTCTGGTCGTCCATGCGCGTGGCGCCGCGCTCGGTGATATCGGTCACGGCCGTCTCGGCGATGATGGCGGCGGTGTCGGCGGCGCCGGACGCCACCGGGCAGGTGCAGGAGATATCGCCCACCGTGCGGAACCGCACCGGCAGGCGCTCGACCGTCTCGCCGTCCTGCGGCGGCGTCAGGCGCGTCACGGGCACGAGCAAGCCCTTGCGCCGGATCACCTCGCGCTCATGGCTGAAATAGATGGGCGGCAGGGCCAGCTGCTCGCGCTGGATGTATTGCCAGACGTCCAGTTCGGTCCAGTTCGAGATCGGGAACACCCGCATGTTCTCGCCGCGATGCACCCGCGTGTTGAACAGGCTCCACAGTTCCGGGCGCTGGGCCTTCGGGTCCCATTGGCCGAACTCGTCACGAAACGAGAAGATGCGCTCCTTGGCACGCGCCTTTTCCTCGTCGCGGCGGGCGCCGCCGATGCAGGCGTCAAAGCCGAATTCCTCGATCGCCTCCAGCAGCGTCACGGCCTGGGCCGCGTTGCGCGAATCGGTCTCGCGGCGCAGCACCACGCTGCCACGCTTGATCGAGTCTTCCACGCTGCGCACGATCAGCGTCTCGCCCAGCTCGGCGGCGCGGGCATCGCGAAAGGCGATGACCTCGTCGAAGTTGTGGCCGGTGTCGATGTGCATCAACGGAAACGGGAAGCGCCCGGGGCGAAAGGCCTTCTCGGCCAGGCGCAGCAGCACCACCGAGTCCTTGCCGCCCGAAAACAGCAGCACGGGCTTTTCGCTCTCGGCGGCCACCTCGCGCATGATGAATATGGCTTCCGATTCCAGCCAGTCCAGGTGGCTGCGTTGGATCACTGCGGACATAGGTATTCCCCTAAAACAGATTTCTGATGGGTGGCGAGCGTCACGCGCGTTCCGGCACGACGCTGATGACCCGGTTGCCTGCGTGCAGGCCGCATTCCTTGGAGTCCGACGACTCCCACCACCACCGCCCCGCCCTCAGGTCTTCGCCCGGACGGATCGCGCGGGTACAGGGTTCGCAGCCGATGGACGGATAGCCCTGGTCGTGCAACGGGTTGTAGGGAATGCCCAGGGCGCGGATGACGCCCCAGACATCCGCTTCGCTCCAGTCGGCCAGCGGGTTGAACTTGTAGAGACCGAAGGTCTTGTCGTCTTCTTCCAGGTGCAGTTCGCCGCGCGTGGTCGACTGCGCCCGCCGCTGACCCGTGATCCAGGCGCCCCGGCCGGCCAGCGCACGCTTGAGCGGCTCGACCTTGCGAATCTGGCAACAGGCTTTGCGCAGGTCCACGCTTTCGTAGAAGGCAAAGGCGCCGTGCTCGGCCACGTGCTGCTCGACGGCGGCCGCCACCGGCCGATACACGGTGACGTCGCGCCCATAGCGCTGGCGCACGGCGTCCAGCACCCCCAGCGTTTCGGCGTGCAGGCGGCCGGTGTCCAGCGTGAAGACCTCCAGGTCCAGCCCCGATTCATAGATGGCGTGCGTCAGCACCATGTCCTCGGCCGCCAGGGACGAGGCCAGCGCAGCGTCGGGATAGCGCTGTGGGATAGCCGCAAGGCGGGACGTCAGTTCAGCCCAGCGCGCCGCCAGCACCGGATCGGCATCCAGCCCGGCCTGCGAAGACAGTTCGGTCGTGGTCATGATTGCACCGCAAAAATGCGTGCCCGCCGCGGACGGGCCAACAAGGTTTCGCCATCTTTCAGGCCCAATTCCCGGTACAGGTGCTCGGGCACCTCGGCCTCGATGATGGCGTCGGAGTCCTGGCGCGTCAGTTCCAGATAGGCGCTGGGACCGGCCAGATAGGCATGGGCCAGGCGTACCGGGATGCCGGCACCGCCGGCCTGATAGCGTTCGATATCCAGTTCATGCGGCCGCACATAGGCGGTGGCACGCTGGTTTTCGGCCTGCGCCAGCTCGGGCGCCGGCAGCGACAGGCCCGCGCCTTCCCACACGCCCCGGCTGGCCACGCCTTGAAGCTGATTGACGTCGCCCAGAAAGCCGTAGACGAACGGCGTGGCCGGCTCTTCCCAGACTTCGCGCGGCGTGCCCACCTGTTCGATCTTGCCCGCATTCATCAGCACCACCCGGTCGGCCACCTCCAGCGCCTCTTCCTGGTCGTGCGTGACGAACACGCTGGCCACATTCAGTTCGTCGTGCAGCCGGCGCAACCAGCGACGCAGCTCCTTGCGCACCTTGGCGTCGAGCGCGCCGAACGGCTCGTCCAGCAGCAGCACGCGGGGTTCCACCGCCAAGGCGCGCGCCAGGGCGATGCGTTGGCGCTGGCCGCCCGACAGCTGGGCCGGGTAGCGGTCCGCCAGCCAATCCAGTTGCACCAGCCCCAGCAGGTCATGCACCTTGCGCCGGATCTGGTCTTCCGCGGGCCGTTGCGAACGATGCTTGACCCGCAGTCCAAAGGCCACGTTCTCGAACACGGTCATGTGCTTGAACAACGCGTAGTGCTGGAATACGAATCCCACCTGGCGCTGGCGCACGTCCACGGACGTCGCGTCCTCGCCGGCAAACAGCACGCTGCCGCTGTCGGCCGATTCCAGCCCCGCAATGATGCGCAGCAGCGTGGTCTTGCCGCAGCCCGAAGGCCCCAGCAGCGCCACCAGCTCGCCCGTCTCGATGTGCAGGGATACGTCGTTCAGCGCCCGGAACTGGCCGAAACGCTTGGATAGGTTGCGAACTTCGATGCTCATGCTTGTCTCCGTCTGGCCGGCCGCGTCAGGCGGCGGCCGGCTTGATGGCCGTCGCGGGCCCGGGATACTCGACCGGCAGTTCGGCGGCCCGCAGGTAGCGCGCATTGCGCCACTCGACCACGTTCTTGGCCACCAGCGTCACCAGCGCCAGCAGCGCCAGCAGCGAGGCCACGGCAAATGCCGCCGAGTACTGGTATTCGTTGTAGAGAATCTCCACGTGCAGGGTCATGGTGTTGGTCAGGCCGCGGATCTGGCCGGACACGACCGACACCGCGCCGAACTCGCCCATGGCGCGCGCATTGCAGAGAATCGCGCCATACAACAGGCCCCACTTGATGTTGGGCAGGGTCACCCGCCAGAAGATCTGCCACCCGCTGGCGCCCAGCGTCAACGCGGCCTGCTCCTCTTCGCTGCCCTGCGCCTGCATCAGCGGAATCAGCTCACGCGCCACGAACGGAAAGGTTACGAACAGCGTGGCCAGGATGATGCCCGGCACGGCATAGACGATCTTGATGTCGTTGTCCTGCAACCAGCTGCCGAACCAGCCCTGCGTGCCGAACAGCAGCACGAACACCAGCCCCGCCACCACGGGCGACACCGAGAATGGCAGGTCGATCAGGGTGATCAGGAACTGCTTGCCGCGGAACTGGAATTTGGTGATGGCCCAGGCGGCGGCCACGCCGAACACCAGGTTCACCGGCAGCGCGATGGCGGCCACCAGCAACGTCAGCCGGATGGCCGACCAGGCGTCGGGCTCGACGATGGCATCGAGATACAGCTGCCAGCCCTTGCGGAAGGCTTCGACGAACACGGCGGCCAGCGGCACCAGCAGGAACAGCGTCAGGAAACCCAGCGCCAGGAACAGCAGGATGCCGCGCACCCAGCGCGGCTCGGTCAGGTGGGCGGGACGGTCCGCAACGCTCATGCCTGTCTCCCTTGGCCGCGGCGGGCCTGCCAGCCCTGCAGCAGATTGATGACAAAGAGCAGCACGAAGGACAACACCAGCATCACGGTCGCGATCGCCGCGGCGCCCGCGTAGTCGAACTGCTCCAACTTCGCGATGATCAGCAGCGGCGTGATCTCGGACACCATCGGCATATTGCCGGCGATGAACACCACCGATCCGTATTCCCCCACCGCGCGGGCAAACGCCAGCGCGAACCCGGTCATCAGCGCCGGCAGGATGGTCGGCAGCAGCACGCGCCGGATGGTCTGCCAGCGGTCGGCGCCCAGGCTGGCCGCCGCCTCTTCGATCTCGCGTTCGACGTCTTCCAGCACCGGCTGCACCGTGCGCACCACGAACGGCACGCCGATGAAGATCAGCGCAATGACGATGCCCAGCGGCGTGAACGCCACCTTCAGGCCGAACCACTCGGCCAGCGGCGCGCCCAGCCAGCCTTTCTCGGAATACAGCGCCGTCAGCGCGATGCCGGCTACCGCCGTGGGCAGCGCGAACGGCAAGTCGACCAGTGCGTCCAGGATCTTCTTGCCCGGAAAGCGGTAGCGCACCAGCACCCAGGCCACGATCGTGCCGAACACCAGGTTCACCAACGCGGCCAGCAGCGACGCGCCGAAGGTCAGCTGATAAGACGCCACCACGCGTGGCGCCGTCACGGCGTCCCAAAAGCCCTGCCAGCCGAGCGAGGCGCTCTTGATCGGCAATGCTGCCAGGGGAATCAGCACGAGCACGCTCAGGTACAGCACCGCGTAGCCCATGGAAATGCCGAAACCGGGCAGCACGCCCGGGCTGTTGCGCCGAACGGCAAAAGGCGCCTGCGCGCCCTTTGCCGTCGGAATCGAGGCTGAAGTCATGGCCGTCGTCCGCTGGTGGTCCGCTTACTTCTTCTGCGGCTGGTAGATCTGGTCAAACGTGCCGCCGTCGCTGAAGTGGTCCTTCTGCGCCTTGCGCCAGCCGCCGAAGATCTTGTCGTCGATGGTCACGAGCTTGACCTTCGGGAACTTGCTCTCGTACTTGGCGGCCACGGTCTTGTCGATCGGGCGGTAGTAGTTCTTGGCGATGATTTCCTGCGCGGCAGGGGTGTACAGGAATTCAAGATAGGCCTGGGCCGCGGCGCGCGTGCCCTTCTTGTCGACGATCTTGTCGACGATGGCCACGGGCGGTTCGGCCAGGATGGACAGCGACGGCACCACGATGTCGAACTTGTCCGGCCCCAGTTCCTCGAGCGCCAGGAAGGCCTCGTTTTCCCAGGCCAGCAGCACGTCGCCCACGCCACGCTCGACGAAGGTGGTGGTGGCGCCCCGGGCGCCGGTATCCAGCACCGGCACGTGCTTGAGCAGGTCGCCGACATAGGCGCGCGCCTTCTCTTCGCTGCCACCGTTCTTTTCCAGCGCGTAGGCCCACGCCGCCAGGTAGTTCCAGCGCGCGCCACCCGAAGTCTTCGGATTGGGCGTGATCACCTGCACGCCGTCCTTGACCAGGTCGTCCCAGTCCTTGATCTGCTTGGGGTTGCCCTTGCGCACCAGGAACACGATGGTCGAGGTGTACGGCGAGCTGTTCTGCGGCAGGCGCGCCTGCCAGTTCTCGGGCACAAGGCCGCGGTCGGCGATGGCATCGATGTCGTAGGCCAGCGCCAGCGTCACCACATCGGCTTCCAGCCCGTCGATGACCGAGCGCGCCTGGCGGCCCGAACCGCCGTGCGACTGGCGGATCGTCAGGTCGACGTTGGCTTTTTCCCTGTATTGCTTGATGAAGGCGTCATCGATGGCGCGGTACAGTTCGCGCGTCGGATCGTAGGACACGTTCAACAGGGTCTGCTTCTGCTGTGCCTGGGCCGGCGCGATCGCGGCAAAGGACACCGTCACTGCGGCCAAGGCGGCCAACCAACCCGCTTTCCTGAAAGACATTCCTTGCTCCCTTCCCATGTTTGGCAATGTGGAAGCAAGTTTGCCGGGCGCCTGATCTGAACGGAACGAATCATTCTTTGATTGCTCATCGCTCCCAGGCATATAGCGCGGCGGTCGGCGGCGCCCCCGGAACGCAAAAAAGCCGCGCCTTCCCAGGGGAAAACGCGGCTGTACGGGCACTGCCCGCCGAAATCGGGCAAGGCGGCACGCGCCGCCTTGCGCACGATTTCCTTATTTACTTATTCGGTTGCGGCGTAATGCGCAGGTACGGACGCACGGCCTTGTAACCCTTCGGGAACTTCTGCTTGATCACCGCTTCGTCCTGCAGGGACGGCACGATGATCACGTCGTCGCCGTCTTCCCAGTTGACCGGCGTGGCCACGCTGTGGCTGTCGGTCAGCTGCAGCGAGTCGATGACGCGCAGGATCTCATTGAAGTTGCGCCCCGTGCTGGCGGGGTACGTGATGGTCAGGCGGACCTTCTTGTTCGGATCAATGATGAAGACCGAACGCACCGTCAGCGTGGCGTTGGCGTTCGGGTGGATCATGTCGTACAACTCGGACACCTTGCGGTCCTTGTCGGCCAGGATCGGGAAATTGACCTTGGTGGACTGCGTGTCGTTGATGTCTTCGATCCACTTGCTGTGCGAATCGGCGCCGTCCACGGACAGGGCCAGCACCTTCACGTTGCGCTTGGCGAATTCATCGGCCAGCTTGGCGGTGTAGCCCAGCTCGGTCGTGCAGACCGGCGTGAAGTCGGCCGGATGCGAAAAAAGGACACCCCAGCTATTGCCCAGATACTCATGGAAGCGGATCGGGCCGGCCGAGGATTCCTGTTCGAAATCGGGGGCGGTATCGCCCAGGCGTAGATGACTCATGGTGTCTCCTCTCGTGCGCATTCAGGTTTACGGAACCGGCTGGCCTCCAGGCCCGGTGACCAGCCGGGTAATCGTTCCGGCGGCGGCAGGAGCCGCCCGTGAAAACGATTCTTCCATCAAACCTGTTGCAGGGGAAATACGCAAGGCATATAACCTTATGCAATATTCGCAGCGGCCCCGCAGGCATCGGCCACTACCCCGGCACGCACCGCGGCCGACAGGGCCAGGGCACGCGGCAGGATGTGCGCCGCGTAGAACAATCCGGTGGCGAGCTTCTCGCGGTGGAACGGATCGGTCGACCCCGCGGCCAGGCGCCGGCGGCACACCAGCACGGCGCGCGCCATCTGCCAGCCGCCATGCACCACGCCAGCCAGCATCAGATAAGGCACGCTGCTGGAATAGACGGCCCGGATGTTCGCGGCCGATTGCTCCAGGATGAACTCCACGCCGGCCTCGTAGGCCTGGATGGCGCTGTCCAGGTTGTCGCGCAGCAGGCGCAGCCCGTCACGCTCGGGCGCCGAGGCGCGCGAGGATTCGGCCTCGACGGCCCGCAACGTCTCGCGCATGGCAGAGATGGCGGCGAAGGCAGTGGCGCCCGCATCGCGTTGCGTCTTGCGGCTGACCAGGTCGTTGGCCTGGATCGCGGTCGTGCCTTCATAGATGGGCAGGATGCGGGCATCGCGGTAATACTGCGCCGCGCCGGTCTCTTCGATGTAGCCCATGCCGCCGTGCACCTGGATACCCAGCGACGCCACTTCGACGGCGGATTCGGTCGAAAAGCCCTTCACGATGGGCACCATGTATTCATAGAACGCCCGGTTGCGGGCGCGCTGCTCGGGATCGGGATGATGCGTGCCCTTGTCGTGCGCCGCCGCTGTCACGTAGGACACGGCCCGCGCGGCCTCGGTCAGCGCCTTCATGGTCAGCAGCATGCGCTGCACGTCCGGATGGCGCGCGATGGCGACCGGTGCGGCCGAGCCTTCCACCGCCCGCCCCTGCACCCGCTCGCGCGCATAGGCCAGCGCGTGCTGGTAGGCACGCTCGGACACGCCGATGCCCTGCTGCCCCACCGAATACCGGGCGGCGTTCATCATGATGAACATGTATTCCAGCCCGCGGTTCAGCTCGCCTACCAGGTAACCGACCGCGCCCTCGCCCGCCTCGCCCTTGCCCGAGCCATACAGCAGCACCGCGGTGGGGCTGCCGTGTATGCCCAGCTTGTGCTCCAGCGACGCACACCAGACATCGTTGCGCGCCCCCAGGCTGCCGTCGGCCCCCACCAGGAACTTGGGCACGATGAACAACGAAATGCCCTTCACCCCCGGCGGGGCGTCCGGCGTGCGTGCCAGCACCAGGTGGATGATGTTTTCAGCCAGGTCGTGCTCGCCATAGGTAATGAAGATCTTCTGGCCGGACAGCCGGTACGTACCGTCTTCCTGGCGCACGGCGCGGGTGGCCACCTGGGCCAGGTCCGAACCGGCCTGCGGCTCGGTCAGGTTCATGGTGCCCGTCCACTTGCCGCCGATCAAATTGGGGACAAACTTTTTGCGCTGCTCCTCGGAGCCCACGGTCAGGATGGCCTCGATCACACCATCGGTCAGCATGGGGCACAACGAGAACGCCAGGCTGGCCGCCTGGATGTTTTCGCCGGGCGCGGCGGCGACCAGCTTGGGCAGCCCCTGTCCGCCCCAGGCCTGCGGATGCTGCAGGCCCTGCCAGCCCCCGGCGGCATAGTCCTTGAATCCTTGCGCATAGCCGGGCGTTGCCGTCACGTGGCCGTCGTTCCAGACGGGCGGCCGGGTGTCGCCCGGCACGTTCAGCGGGGCGATCGCCTGCTCGACGAAGCGGCCGTTTTCTTCCAGGATGGCATCCACCAGATCGGGCGTCACCTCTTCGAAGCCGGGCAGCTTCAGGACGTCGTCCAGGCCGGCCAGTTCTTTCAGCGCAAAGCGGAAGTCCTGCAGCGGGGTAAGGTAGGGCATCGTGTCTCCATGAGCCTCTCGTCCGTGACGGCGGGCGGGGCGGTGTGCGGGGGGGCGCCGCCTTCGGTGACACGCATGGCGCGGGTCGATGGGCGGTCTTGGTGGTTTCCCTAACCGATCTTAAACCCTCAGCCGCGCTTTGCGGGCGTGCAGCCCGCAAAGTCGCCGGCGCCTCAACGCAGGTGATGGGCCAGCGACACGATGATCGGCCCCAGCACCGGCAGCATCACGTTGGCGATGGCGTAGGTGACGGTATAGCCCAGCAGCGGCACGGCGCTGCCGCTCGCCCCCAGGATCGCACTGATGGCCGGCGTGCTGACGTGCTGGCCGGCAATGGCCCCCACCAGCAACGGCCCTTCAATCTTGAGCAGCTTGTGGCCGACCCATAGTGACAGGCAGGCCGGCCCCAGCGAGACCAGCAGCCCGATCAGGGGCAGCACGGCACCGTGCTCGCGGATCAGCGACACCGCCTCGGGCCCCGCCGACAAGCCGACGCAGGCCACGAAAATCGCCAACCCCAGGTCCTTGAGCAACTGGACGGCATGATCGGGCATATGCCCCACCGCGGGCCGTTTGGCGTTGATCCAGCCGCACACCAGGCCGCTGACCAGGGCGCCACCGCCACTGCCCAGCGACACCGGAATGTCCCAGAGCCGGGCGCTCAGGCTCCCCACCAGCAGCCCCGCCAGGATGCCGAATGCCAGGAACACCAGATCGGTCACGCCGCTGCGGCGCAGCTCGTTGCCCAGCGCCGCCCCCGCCACGGACAGTTCCGGTTCGGCGCCCACCAGCGTCACCAGGTCGCCGTACTGAAGCACCGTGGCGGGCGTGACGGGCAACAGGTGGCCGGACCGCTGGATCGATTGCAGGAACACGCCACGAGCCCGTTTGGCTCCCGGCCGCTGCGCCAGTTCACCCAAGGTGTGGCCGTTGACGGACTTCTTGCTGACGATCACCACCCGTTCGCTCAACTGCAGATCGTCGGCATGCGCCTCGGGCAGCTGGATTTCCGGGCCGATCACCGAGCCGGCGCGCAACGCGAATCGCCTCAGTCCCAGCACCACCACGATGTCGCCGGTTGCCAGCGCGTCATCGGGCACAGGTTCGACCGCTTCGCCATTGCGCAGGATGCGGCTGATGGCCGTGCGCCCGCCCAGGGCCGCCTCGACCTCGGCCACCGTCTTGCCGTCAGCGTCCTTGACCACGTGCGAACGCCCCACCAGACGCGGCAACGTCGGCAGATTGCTGTCTTCGCTTTCGCCCGAAGCCACGCCCAGTTTTTCCTCCAGCGCCTTGGATGCCTCGCGCAGGTTGATGCGCAGCAGGGCCGGCGCCACCTGGCTGGTAAAGAAAACGATGCTGATCAGCCCCACCAGATACGTCAGCGTGTAGGCCGTGGCGATATTGGCTTCCATGCGCTGCACGTCGGCATCGGGCAGGCCCAGGTGCTTGAGCGCCTCGGCGGCGGTGCCCACCACCGCCGATTCGGTCGCCGCCCCCGCCGCCAGGCCGGCCGCGGTGCCCGCGTCCAGCCCGAACAGCGGCACGGCCGCCAGCACGATGGTCAGCACCAGCAAGGCTTCGATCACCGGCAGCAGGATGTAGCGCAGGCTGGAGCGGTTCAGGTTGGCAAAGAACTGCGGCCCGCCCGAGTAGCCCATGGCGAAGATGAACAGGGCAAACGCGACCTCTTTCAGGTCGCCGCGCATCTGGCAGCCGGTCTGGCCGATCAACAGGGCGACGATCAGCGTGCCGCACACGCCGCCCAGTTGAATCGGCCCGACCTTGAGCTTGCCGATCAGGTATCCCAACCCCACCGTCAGGAACAGCACCGCGATGGGAACGCTATTGAAAAACCCGACTGAGCACGTCATAAGGTCATGTCGCCCTGGTGGTTGCCGCTGCCTGCTACTTGCCTGCCGTGGCCTTCTTGGCGGAACGTTCCGCCTTGGCGGCCTGCTTCACCGCCTTTTTCACGGCCTTCTTGGCGGCGTTCTTGCCACCGGCCTTGCGCTTGGCGGCCGATGCCTTGACCGTCTGGCCCTTGCCCGCGGTGGGACCCGAACGCACCAGTTGACCGGCCTTCCAGGCCTCGACGTATTCCGTGGCGGCCTCGACCATGTGTTTGCCGATCTTGGAATAATCGCCGTCGTCCAGGTTGGCCAGCGAGATGCGGATGGACCACGGCGGGCCGCCAAAGCCGCCGCCATCCATCAGCACCACGCCCGACTTCTCGGCCAGGCGGAACAGGAAGTCCACCGGTTCGTAGTTCGTCGTCATGTACTTGCAGAAGGCGTCGCCATAGGTGTTCTTGGCCCACACCATGAAGTCCAGCTCGACGTAGTACCAGCCGCGCATCGGGTCTTCCGGCGGCAGCGGCGCGCCCAGGCCGCGCCACAGCGCGTCGCGGCGAGCCCGCACGATCTGCATCGTCAGGTGCTTGTACGCATCCTTCAGGTCCAGCAGGTGCGACAACGCGAAAAAGCCCATCTGCACCTGCTGCGGCAGCGACAGGCCGGCGGTGTGGTTCAGCGCCACGTTGCGGCTGTCGGCCACCATCCGGTCGATGAACTTGAGCTTTTCGGGTTCCATCGTCATGGCGCCATAGCGCTTGTTCAGACGCTGCTTCCATGACGCGGGCAGCTCGGCGATGCGGCGGTCCATCGTGTTCTTCTCGTGGGTGGCGATCACGCCCAGGCGCCAGCCCGTGCAACCGAAATTCTTCGAGAACGAATAGACGCAGATGGTGTTGTGCGGCACCTCGGCCATCAGCGAACGGAAGTTCGGCACGAACGTGCCATACACGTCATCGGTCACCAGCACCAGGTCCGGATTCTTGCGGATCAGGCCGACGATCTGCTTCATCTCGACCGGGCTGAAGGCGACGGAAGGCGGATTGCTGGGGTTCACCGTCACCGCCAGCTTGATCTTGGGGTTCTCCAGCTTGGCGATCTCCGACGCCGGATAGTGCCAATCATGCGTGCCGTCAGCGCGCACGCTGCTGGCATTGATGGCCACGATCTTGAACTGGAAGCGCTCCAGGTGCGCGATCTCGATGTAAGGCGTGAAGGTGGGCAGGAACAGCGCAATGGTGTCGCCCTGCTTGAGCAGGCCGTTCTGCATCAGCGAGTCGAAGATGTAGCACATGGCCGCCGTGCCGCCTTCGACCGGGAACAGATCGAACTTGCCCTTGGGCGGGCGGCCGTCGCACATTTCCTTGATCAGGTAGTCGTGCACCACCTGCTCCAGGTGCACCAGCGAGCGCGGCGGCACGGGGTAGTTGTCGCCGATGATGCTGTCGGTCAGTTCATGGATCCATTCATCCGGCACGAAGTTCTTGATCTTGACGCCGTATTCCAGCACCCCGGCCAGGAAATCCGCGCCGGCGGCGCCCTTGTTCTTGGACAGGAACTTGCGCAACCGGTCGGCGCAACCCTTCTTGGGCGGCATGCCCGCCAGAATTCCGTCGTCGCGCACCCGGCGCGCTTCCTTCATGGCGAACTGGCCCAGCAGGAAGAACGCGTCGCGCGGTTCGGTGGCGATCCAGTTTGGGTTGCCGCGACCGGCATTCAACATGGTCAGCGCGGCGGTCTGCTGACTGTCCTTGGCCAGGGTGATCAGGTAATCCTTCAGTTCGAACGGCGACAGTTGCTCCAGGTCGCGCTGGCGGGAACGGGTGGTTTTCAGGGCCGAGGCCAGGCTGACGGTGAGAGGCGCGGTGGAAGCCATTATTCAGTACTCCTGGTTTGCGATTTGACAGGCGCTTGCCGGGGATTTTCCCCGTATCCGCTTGATGCCCCGCCCGCGCTGCGCGGGCGGGACGTTCCCGCTAGGTCATCAACATGACGATGACGATGCCCCAGATGATGAGCAAGGTATTGCCGATGGCATAAGGCACGGTGTAGCCCAACGCCGGCACCTGGCTCTTGGCGGTCTCGGTGATCTGCCCGATAGCCGCCGTGGTGGTGCGGGCGCCGGCGCAGACACCCAGCACGATGGCGGGGTGGAACTTGAAGATGTAGCGGGCGATGAACACCCCCAGAATCATCGGCACGCTGGTCGCGATGATGCCGGCGACGAACAGCTTGGCCCCCAATTGCTGGAAGCCCAGCACGAAGCCCGGCCCCGAACTGATGCCGACCACCGCCACGAAGGCCGTCAGGCCGACCGATGTCAGGAACCAATGCACGGGCTCCGGCACCCGCCCGAAAGTCGGATGCACCGACCGCAGGTAACCGAAGATGAGGCCGGCGATCAGCGAGCCGCCCGAGGTCGACAAGGTGATGGGGATACCGCTCACGGTCAGCACCAGCGAGCCGAACAGGCCGCCCAGCAGGATGCCGAAGCCGACGAACACCATGTCGGTCTGCTCGGTGGGACGGTCGACGTAGCCCACCTTGTCGACCACCCGCTCCACGTCGCGCTTGGCGCCCAGGATGAACAGGTGATCGCCGCGGTCCAGCTTCAAGCCCCAGTTGATCGGCATCTCGTGCCCGCCGCGCACCACTTTGCGCAGGAACACGCCGCGGCCCAGCTGGCGCACGGCTTCGAGTTCCGAGATTTCCTTGACGGTCTTGCCCGCGAGGTTCTTGTTGGTGAGCACCACCTCGATGACTTCGGCTGGCAGGCTCAGCAGGTCGCGATCCTCGACTTCGGTGCCGATGATGCCCGCCGCCTGCAACACCAGCGCGTCGTGCCGGCCCGTCACGCCCAGCACGTCGCCCGCCTGCAGCACGGTGGTGGAATCGTTGTCGATGATCTGGTGGCCGCGGCGTATGCGCTCGACGAATACGCGCGCCTCCACAAATCGCGACTCCAGATCACCGACGGTCTTGCCGACGAACTCCATGTGCTCGAGCTTGTAGGCCCGCGCAATGAACTTGCGGTAGCCGGACAGTTCCATCGAATCAGACCCGCCGGACATCTTGGCCTCGTACTCCTTGCACTCCTTGACGATGTCCACCCGCATCAGCTTGGGGCCCAGCGATGCCAGCAGCCAGGCGCTGCCGACCGTGCCGAAGATGTAGCAGACGGCATAGGCCACCGGAATGCTGTCGATCCATTTCTTCTTGGTCGCCGCGTCGATACCCAGGCCGTTGATCGTGTCGGTAGCCACGCCCATCACGGCCGAAATCGTTTGCGCGCCAGCCAGCAGGCCCGCGCCCGTGCCGGCATCGAAGCCGAAACCCACGGCGGTCGCCCAGGTGACCAACAAGCAGATGACGCAGATGACGACGGCGAAGATGACCTGGGGCAGGCCATCGCTTTTCATGCCGCGAAAGAACTGTGGTCCGACGCCATAACCCAGGCCGAACAGGAACAACAGGAAAAAGACTTGCTTGACGATGGGGGCGATGGTGATGTCGAGCTGGCCGACCAGCACACCGACCAGCAAGGTGCCGGTCACCGCCCCCAGGTTGAATCCGAATATTTTCTTGGCCCCTATCCAATACCCCAGACCCAGGGTAAGGAAGATTGCAAGCTCCGGATACTTTCGCAGAGTGTCAAAGAACCAATCCATCCCGAATCTCCTTCGTTATGTACAGGCCAAGCACTTGCGCGAATCTAGCTGCGCGCGGAACACATTATCAGAATCTTTCCAAAGATCAAAAGTTTTAGTAGGTAAATATCAAATAGTTGCGATTGTCAGCCGGGCATGAAAAAACCCGCGGACATAATGCCCGCGGGTTTCGGTACCCCTGGATTATCGAGGCTTACAGCGCGCCCGTCAGTTCGGGCACGACCTGGAACAAGTCACCGACCAGGCCATAATCGGCCACGCCGAAAATCGGCGCTTCGGGGTCTTTGTTGATGGCGACGATGACCTTCGAATCCTTCATGCCGGCCAAGTGCTGGATGGCGCCCGAGATGCCCACCGCCACATACAGCTGCGGCGCAACAATCTTGCCGGTCTGGCCGACCTGCCAGTCGTTGGGGGCGTAGCCGGCGTCGACGGCAGCGCGCGAGGCGCCCAGTGCGGCGCCCAGCTTGTCAGCCAGCGGATCCAGGATCTTGAAGTTCTCGGCGCTGCCCAGGCCACGGCCGCCGGACACGACGACGCGGGCGCCGGCCAGTTCCGGACGGTCGCTCTTGGCGACTTCGCGGCCGACGAAGCTCGACAGGCCCGAATCGGCCACGGCGGCGACGTCTTCCACGGTGGCCGAGCCACCCTGCGCAGCCACGGCGTCAAAGCCGGTGGTACGCACGGTGATGACCTTGACCGAGTCGGCCGATTGCACGGTGGCAATGGCGTTGCCGGCGTAGATCGGGCGCTGGAAGGTATCGGCGGATTCCACGCCGATGATGTCCGAGATCTGGGCGACGTCGAGCTTGGCGGCCACGCGCGGCGCCACGTTCTTGCCCGAGGCGGTGGCCGGGAACAGGATGTGGCTGTAGTTCGAGGCCACGGCCAGCACCTGGGCCGCGACGTTTTCGGCCAGGCCGTCGGCCAGTTGCGGGGCATCGGCCAGCAGCACCTTGGCCACGCCGGCCGCTTGCGCGGCCTGGTCGGCCACGGCACGGGCGTTGGCGCCGGCGACCAGCACATGGACGTCGCCTCCGATCTTGGCGGCGGCGGCGACGGCGTTCAGGGTTGCGCCCTTGAGCTGGGCGTTATCGTGTTCGGCAATAACCAGCGTCGTCATCTCAGACCACCTTCGCTTCGTTCTTGAGTTTGTCCACCAGGGCCGCGACATCGGCCACCTTGATGCCGGCCTTGCGGGCGGGCGGCTCGCTGACCTTGAGGGTCTTCAGGCGCGGCGCGGGGTCCACGCCCAGGTCTTGCGGCGTGACGGTGTCCAGTTGCTTCTTCTTGGCCTTCATGATGTTGGGTAGCGTGACGTAACGCGGCTCGTTCAGGCGCAAGTCGGTGGTGATGATGGCGGGCAGCTTGAGCGTCAGGGTTTCCAGGCCGCCGTCGACTTCACGGGTGACCGTGACCTTGCCGTCGGCCAGCTCGACCTTGCTGGCGAACGTGGCTTGCGGCCAGTCCAGCAGCGCGGCCAGCATCTGGCCGGTCTGGTTGGCGTCGTCGTCGATGGCTTGCTTGCCCAGGATCACCAGTTGCGGTTGTTCCTTGTCGACCAGGGCCTTGAGCAGCTTGGCCACGGCCAGCGGCTGCAGTTCGGCGTCGGTCTGCACCAGCAGGCCGCGGTCGGCACCGATTGCCATGGCGGTGCGCAGGGTTTCCTGGCATTGCGCAACGCCGCAAGAAACCGCCACGACTTCGGCCACGGCGCCCTTTTCCTTCAGGCGGGTGGCTTCTTCGACGGCGATTTCGTCAAAGGGGTTCATGGACATCTTCACATTGGCGATATCCACGCCAGTCTGATCAGACTTGACGCGCACCTTGACGTTGTAGTCAACGACGCGCTTGACAGGTACCAACACCTTCATCCCGCTGCCTCCAAATGGAAATTAATTACCCGGCGATGCGCCGGGATCGCATTGCACAATTTTTTCCTGATTCTACAGCTTCGCCAGCGCCCGTATATGCGCCACGACGCTGCGGCCCAGGGCGGACAGGTTGTAACCGCCCTCGAGCGTGCTGACGATCCGGCCCTGGCAGTGGCGTTCGGCCACATCCACGAGCTGCTCGGTGATCCAGGCATAGTCGGCCTCCACCAGCCCCATCTGCCCCATATCGTCCTCGCGATGGGCATCGAAGCCGGCTGATATCAAGATGAGTTCCGGGCGGTGCGCTTCCAGGCGCGGCAGCCAGGTATCGGTGACGATGGGGCGCACGGCCGCGCCCGTCGTATAGGCGGCCACCGGCACGTTCAGCATGTTGGCGGCCGGGTCGGCGGTGCCGCTGTTGGGAAAGAACGGGTGCTGGAAAAAGCTGCACATCAGCACGCGGTCGTCGCCTGCGAAGACATCTTCGGTGCCATTGCCGTGGTGCACGTCGAAATCGACGATGGCCACCCGCGACAGGCCGTGGAAATCCAGCGCATGGCGGGCCGCGATGGCCACGTTGTTCAGGAAGCAGAAGCCCATGGCCTGCGAGCGGCAGGCGTGGTGCCCCGGCGGACGCACCGCACAAAAGGCCGTGCGGGCCTCGCCGCCCATCACCGCGTCGACCGCCGCCACCCCCGCGCCGGCGGCGTGCAGCGCGGCTTCGTAGGTATGCAGGTTCATGAGGGTGTCGGGATCTATCGGGTAATACCCGTGGTCCGGCGTATGTTCGCGCAAACTGTCCAGATACTGGACAGTGTGCACGCGCAGCAGGTCGTGGCGGGACGCCTGGGGCGCCTGCCGGTCGTCCAGATAAGGCATCAAGCCGCTGGCGAGCAATTGGTCGGAAATGGCATCCAGCCTCTGTGGGCTCTCCGGATGCCAACTGCCCATTTCATGCAAGCGGCATGCCGGGTGGGTAAGATACATGGTCTCCATAAGGAAGATTATGTTCATCTGTCGGCGAATACTGCAACTCGGAACCCTGACGGCCCTCCTGGCCGGGTGTTCCACCACCGCTCCCACCGCCCCGAATTCGACCGCCGCCCTGGCGCCGGCGGCCACTGGCACTACCCCCATCCGCATCGGACCCACTGCGCCGACACCCGGCTCCGATGTGGCGGATGACGGCCCGGCCACCCTGACGCCCTCGGGCGCCCTGCGCCCCGAGGTGCGCGCTTTCGTCGAGTCGCTGGCGGCCGAACGCAACCTGCCGCTCAAGCCGATGGTGTCGGCGCTGGAAGGCGCGCGCTACAACGCCACGGTGGCACGCCTGATCGCGCCGTCGCCCCCGGGCAAGAAAATCTGGCGCAGCTGGCTGACCTACCGTTCGCGCTTCGTGGAACCCAAGCGCATCGGCTGGGGCGTGGAGTTCTACAACGAGCATCGCGACCAGCTCAACCAGGCGGCGCAGCGCTTCGGCGTGCCGGCCCCGATCATCGCGTCGATCATCGGCGTTGAAACGCTGTATGGCCGCAACATGGGCAACTTCCGGGTGCTCGACGCGCTGGCCACGCTGGCCTTCGACTACCCGGACCCGGCCAAGCCCGAACGCGCCACCATGTTCCGCGGCCAGCTGGCCGACTTCCTGACGCTGGTCATGAACGGCAAGCTGGATCTCGAAACCCGCGGCTCGTACGCGGGCGCCATCGGCATGCCGCAGTTCATGCCCACCAGCATCAAGCACTACGCGGTGGATGGCGACGACAGCGGCCATATCGACCTGACCAACAACACCCGCGACGCGATCATGTCGGTGGGCAGCTTCCTGGCGCAGCATGGCTGGCAGCGCGGCCTGCCGGTGTTCGCACCGGTAACCCTGCCCGCGGACCCCACGGCGCTGGTCGATGGCGGCCTGGAACCCAAGCAAAGCTGGACCAGCCTGACCACCGCGGGCGCGCGCCTGCAGCCCGGGGCCTCAAGCACCGGCTGGGGCAACCAGCCGCTGGGCGTCGTGGACCTGGTCGAAGAAGCCCGCGGCACCGCGCAATACCGCGTCGGCACGCCCAACTTCTTCGCGCTGACCAAGTACAACCGCAGCTACTTCTACGCCACCTCGGTGGCCGACCTGGCCAGCGAAATCGAGGCCCGGGTCGGACGCTGATGGCAACACGCCAGGACAGGCGCGGCGCCGGCGGCATTCCGGTACCGCGCAGGTCGGCATGACGACCTGAACGGCCGGCGGGCGGCGGTCGGCGCGCAGCGCGTCGGAATAGTTGTGCGGCAGCTGGGTCAGCAGCAACGACACCAGGTAGTCGGAAAAGCC